>JAYTTM010000115.1:0-9252 GCA_043745055.1 Chitinophagaceae bacterium
TATCAATGTTATTTTTCTCCATCAGTTTTGGCAATAAATTGTTGATCCTGTCTGCCAATAATTCATCTATTACTTTTGCCTGTTTACGCAATGAAAGCACCTGCGATTCACTTTTTAAAACCAATAAAACCAATACAAATACAATTAATTTTTTCATGCTGTTTTTTTGGTAAGATGTTGAGCTGTTAAAGATGAAATTAAATATCAGCATTAAAAATAATGCTATTGAGCCAAAAAATGAGCAATTTAAAACCTGGATAACCTTTACATTTATACAATAAAAAATCAACTCATGAAATATCAACGAATGCCTATTGAAATTGAAGCTCCCGAAGGCTTTGGGTACGAAAATATTGATTGTAATCTTTCCGAGAGTTCCTTTACTGATAAGCGTTTAAGCGATATAGGCGTTTCTCTGGATGACCTGTTGCTTTTTTATGGGGATCATAAAGGCAAACCTGCTTTAAGAGCTTTGATTGCCAATGAAATTAATTTATCTGCCGATGAAGTGCTGGTAACACCCGGCGCTGCTGCGGCACTTTTTATTATTTCCACTTCCATGCTGGATAAAGGCGATCATGCAGTGATTGCAAAATCAAACTATGCTACCAATATTGAAACACCCCGTGCAATTGGAGCCAACATTAGTTATCTGCAAATGGAATTTGACAATGGCTACCAGATAGATCTGGATGCTCTGGAAATGATGATTACACCCGAAACCAAACTGGTTAGTTTAACTTATCCTCACAATCCCACAGGCGTATTAATTAATGAAGAAACATTGCATAAAATAATTGCTATCATTGAAAAAAAATCAACTTATTTGCTGATGGATGAAACCTACAGAGATATGAGTTTTGTAAAGCCCCTTCCGGTTGCTGCTACGCTTTCTGACAGGGTAATAAGTGTTTCATCCATGTCGAAATCTTATGGCTTACCGGGCATACGCATTGGCTGGATTGTTTGCCGTAACCAACAATTGATGGAAACTTTTTTGGCAGCAAAAGAGCAGATATTTATTACCAATTCGGTAGTGGATGAAGAAATAGCCTTTCGCTATTTAATAAATAAAGAAAAATTATTTGCTCCTGTAAAACAAATGATTTTAAACAACTTTACTGTGTTAAAAAACTTTATGCAACAACAGCAGTTGCTGGAGTGGGTGCAGCCGCAAGGGGGCTGTGTTTGTTTTCCCCGTATTAAAAAAGAGATTGCCATTGACACCCGGAATTTTCATGAAGTATTGCTCAATAAATATAGTACTTATGTTGGCCGTGGACATTGGTTTGAAGAGGATGACCGCTACATGCGCATTGGTTACAGCTGGGATAAAACAGAGAAATTAGCCAAAGGGCTTTCTAATATTTTAAAAGCAATTGAAGAATCTTCAATTTGATTTTTGAATAAGATTATTTTTGTATTTTCTTAAATCTACATTTCTCAACTACAATTTTCACCCTATTTAATTATTAAAGTTACTACTATGATGAAATTTATAAACCTTGTTATACTCTTTATCGGCCTGCACACAGTGGTTGCTGCACAACAAACAACAAGCATTGATAAACTACAGCAGCAGGTTTCGCTGGAGTTATCAAAAGCCAATGGTTTGTTTGCAGTTGCGTTTAAAAATCTGGCCACAGGCCAAATAATTTTATAGCCTTAGGCATTTAGTTCGCAGAGGCACTACTCTTTTGTGTTATACTTCATTTTCTTTTTTTTCTTGATAAAAAAAAGAAACAAAAAAAATCAAGGCTGCGAATAAAAAGGCTGAAAATTTCAACATTATCCTAAAATCAAGGAACTCGCCAACAGTAGTTCAATGGATTGAAGCTTATGCCCGGCTCAAACAGCCTTGATTTCTTAACGTATGATGTTGAAATTTTCTAGCACTTTTTATTAGAGGCCGTAGCAATATTCGTTTGCGAAGTAAATGCCTAACCCTAATTGTTTTAAAACCAGCTTCCGTTCCAGGTTTCGCTTGCAGCATCGTCATTTTTCAATTTTGTTCTCCTGCGTTTTACATCCTTGCTGTAACGAAAAGCTGTTACAATCATTAACGGCATAAATAAAAAGATTAATGGCGGTATGCCCATAAAACTGATCCATCTGCCACCAAACATATTGCGCATGGGACGTTTTAACCTTTCTGCAATCAGGTACATGGCGGGTACCAGCACGAGGGTCATAAAGAAAGCAAATGCCAAACCAAAAATGATTGTCCAGCTTAGTGGTTTCCAAAATGCCACACTATCGCCACCAAAGAAAATATGCGGATTTAAATCGGAGAATAAAGTAACAAAATTAATGTTGAAGCCAACTGCAATAGGGATGAAAGCAAGGATGGCTGCCAGTGCTGTAAGCAATACCGGGATGATACGGGTTTTACCTGCCATTATAATAGCTTCTCTTGTTTTTAATCCACGTTTTCTTAATTCATCTGCAAATTCAATAACCAGGATACCATTTTTTACCACAATACCAGACAAGCCAACAATTCCAAGCCCTGTCATCAATACCGATACTTCCATTCCGGTAATAGAAAAACCAAGGAGCACTCCAATTACACTAAAAATAATTTCCGTAAGTATGATGACAGGTTTACTTACACTGTTGAATTGAATTACCAGCACAAATAATATAATCATTAAAGCAGTTACCAATGCAGATAAAAGGAAGGCCCCGGTTTCTGCCTGTTGTTCTCCCTCGCCGGTTTGTTTTATGGTAACGCCATCCGACTTTTGTGTAAAAGCATCAATGTATTTAGTAATTTCCAAATTAACTGCTGTGGCATTATATCCTTTAGTAGTTAATACATTGGAGCGAAGCGTAATTAAACGTTTTTGATTTTTACGTTTTACACTTCCGAAGGTACTTGTTGGTTCTATTTTAACCAACGTACTGATGGGAATATTTTTTGTGAGACCTGTAGCCATATCTCTGAAACTCACCCGCATGTTTAACAGGTTACTGAGATCTTTCCGTTGCATTTCATCGTTGCGTAGCTGAATTTTATATTCGTCTTTTCCCTCTTTAATTTTTGATATTTCCTTGCCAAATAAACCGGTGCGAATTGCCTGCCCTATTTGTGCAGAGGATACACCTTGTATCAATGCACGCTCCCTGTCTACCGTTAAAGTAATTTCAGGATTGTTCAGGTCAACATCCATTTTTAATTCTTCTACACCCGGAACCTGGATAGAGTCTAAATAATTTTTAAGATTAACCGCAGTTTTTACCAGTCCATCAAAATCTTCACTGGCAATTTCAATATTAACCGGCGGATCGGTAGGCGGGCCGCTGCTTTCCTGGGTAACACTTATTTCCGACCCCGGAATACCTTTTATTTCTGTACGAACCTGATCCAGGTAAGGACGGGTAGATACCCCATGTCTTTTTTCGAATTCTACAAACGATACCTGTATTCTTCCCAGTTCACTCCTGGTACTTCTATCGCCCGATGCAGGGTCGCTTGCGCCTATGGCAACATTACTGATAACACTTTCCACCACCGGATTTTTTTTGCCGGAGGCTGCATCAATACCCAACACTTTGTTAACCCGTTTTTCTAAAACCTGAATTACAGAATCGGTATATTCTACACTGGTACCTACCGGTAGTTTAACGTACACATAAATCTGGTTTGGATCGCCCTGTGGAAAAAATACAATTCCTACCCGGTTGCTTTTTACAGAAGCATAAAATACAAATACCGAAATAAAAAGTAATGCTATAATTCCTAATAAAAGATGTACCGGTCTCCAGCCTTTTAATGCCCAGCGAAGCAAACTTTCGTAATGCCCCATTATCCATGGTAATGCCTTATTTTGAAATTTATGAATCCAATCTTCTAAGATATAAGCATTAAATATCATCATCAAAGCAGCGAAGATTAAAAGATTTGCAAAGAAAATATTTAATGTACCTCCATCATTCGAAATATTAATTTTTAATCCTGCTGCATCTGGAAATAAAACTGATATAAATAATATAATCGCTGCTATAATTACCGTAAGGAAAATTGGTTTTTTAAAGATGGCAGATTTGGGTTCTTTATTTTCACTTTCAGGATGATTCATAAAATCAACCGCAAAAACCGGGTTCATAAAAAATGCTACCAGTAAAGATGCTGCTAAAGTAAAGATGAGCATGATAGGTAAGTATACCATGAACCGGCCAATTATACCCGGCCAGAAAAGTAATGGAAAGAAAGGTGCCAATGTAGTAAGCGTTCCTGCTAAAACAGGGATAAACACCTCACCTGCGGCCATCTTAGCAGCATTGATGGTAGACATTTTACTTTTGGCATCGGTAAAAATCCGATGGGTATTTTCTATAACTACAATGGCATCATCTACAATAATACCTAAGCCAAAAAGCAATGCAAACAATACAATAAAGTTGAGCGTAACATGTGTGCCAACAATTAAATCGGCACCGGGTAAAAATACAAATGCCACAAACATACTGAGTGGCACAGAGAGGGCCACAAAAAAGGCATTGGTAACACCCATAAAAAACATCAGTACTATCAGCACTAAAATAAAACCGATGATGATTGAGTTTACCAAATCGTTAAAGGACGTTTTTGTTTTGATACTTTGGTCGCCGGTGATAACTGTGTTTAAATTTTCGGGGTAGATATCACCCCTTGCATCTTTTACAGCTTTTCTAACACCCGCACTGGTTTCAATTAAATTTTCGCCGCTGCGTTTTATAATGTTAAGAGTAACTACATTTTTTCCATCAAGTCGGGCAAAGCTTTCTGCATTTTTTGTAGTGTCTTTTATGGTGGCAATATCTTTTAAATAAATAGGAAACCCACCTGTATTGCGAACCAATACTTTTTCAATATCGTAGGCTGTTTTAAACTGTCCCTTAAGCTGCAGGTTTCTTTTGGTAGAACCTACATCCAGCAAGCCCCCGGATATATCCAGGTTTTCCCGCTGTACTGCATAAGTAATATCATCAAACGTTACACCGGCAGTTTGCATACGAAAGTTATCTACATTTATCTGGAACTCTCTTTCCGGGGCTCCTACAATATCAATGCGGTTTATTTGTGGCAGGTCTTCTAATTTTTCCTTCAGGGCATCTGCAAATTTTTTCAACCTTGCCATATCATAGTCACCGCTTAAGTTAACATTCATTATGGGTTGATCACTAAGGTTTACTTCCAGTGCTGTAGGTACCTGGGTAAGGTCTGTTGGAAGATCCTGCTTGGCTTTATCAATGGCATCTTTTACTTTTTGCAGAGCCACATCTGTTTTAACTTTTGTGTCAAATTCAACCGTAATGGCAGAATAATCCTGCTGCGATGTACTGGATAATTTTTTAATTTTTGCACCGGTAATGCCTTTTATCTGCTTTTCAATAGGCCTGGTTACCAGGTTCTCTATATCTTTTGGAGAGTTACCTACATAGATGGTTTGCACATAAATGGTAGGTATCACAATATCCGGAAACTGTTCTTTAGGCAGTGTTACAAATTGATAAATACCGATGATTGAAATAAACAACATCACCAGATAAATAGAGGTTTTGTTGGTAATACTCCAGGAGGTTGGTTTAAATTCTTTAAACTTATCTTTAAAATTTTTTAATGCACTCATACGATTAGGTTTGCCCCCATCCCCTAAAGGGGGGTTATGAGGAGTATGTTTTTTGTTACCTTGTTGCTGTTAAACAGCAACAAGGAAAATTATGTTTTGTAGTATTATGGTACAACTTATTTCAGTAACCCAGGCATTACACCCCTTTAGGGGATGGGGGTTATTTTATTGTCAGCAATTGCCCTTCATACAAACTTCCAAACCCTTCTGTAATCAATGCATCACCTGCTTTTAAACCTGTTTTTATTTCTAATAAATTGCCATTTAATGAGCCAATGTTTACAGGCCTTTTTCTGGCAATCAGTTTACCATTTTCTGTACTTGCTATCATTACAAATTTTCCTTTTTCATCATTCTGTAAAGTGTTTAATGGAATGGTGATTGTATTGGCGGCTGCATAATCTTTAATCTTCATCATGGCTATCTGATTAGGCTTTAAAGCCGCATCGGCTGGTAGTTTTGCTTCTACCACAAACCCCCTGTTAATGATATCAATAGAGGCTCCTACAAAACTTACAGTTGTATTGATTGTTTTATTTACATCCGGTAACATTACAATTACTGCATTTCCTTTACCCACCGTACCCAAATAATTTTCGGGGATATTGCTTACCACTTTTAACAATGAATTATTCACAATCTTTATTACACCAGATCCGGGCGAGCCAAAGATTTCCCCCTGTCTTACTGTTACCATATCTGCAATTCCGTTTACATCGCTGTACACCAATGCAGTTTTTACCTGCTCCTGCACCACTTTTATATTTTCCTGGCTAGTTAGTAATTGATTTTCTAAAGTGGCTACATTATTTTTTGCTGTAATCAACTGTACTTCTGTACCAATGTTTTGGTCCCAAAGATTTTTCTGGCGCTGATATATATTTTTGGCATAAGACAGTTGCGTTTTTATACTTTCTAAACCCTGCCTTGCAGCTACTAAATTTTGTTGCTGAATGGCATCATCTAGTTTCAATAGCAATTGCCCTTTCTTTACCAAAGCACCTTGTTTTATATAGATAGCTTTAATCTGTCCCGGGCCACCTCGTGGAGTGATGTAGCTTACATTTTCAGCATCTACTCTTCCCTGCAGTTCAATGTAATGCGTAAATTCTGTTATGGCCAAAGTTTGTAAAGCCACCAGTTTTGCTTTTGGCATATTGGCTGCACTGGTATCTAGTTTACTAATTTCTTTCTCAAGGCTGGTAATCTTACCATCCAGATTTTGTTTATCTGTTTTAAGTTTTTCAAGTGCCGCTTTCTTATCATTCAAAGTTGCATCACCTTCTTTTTTGCTGCTGCCGCAGGATGATAAAAAAACTACTGCAGCCATTATAATTATTGTATATTTTCTCATTATTGTATTGTTAAATTGGTTACTGATATTTTTCATTTTTAGTTGTTTATGGAAGTTTACCAATGGCTTTTAAGTAATCTACTTTTGCTACAATACCATCATACAAAGCAGCATAATAATTATTTTGTGCCACTCGTAACTCTGTTTGGGCATTGTATATTTCCTGGTTACTGCCTAAGCCTTGTTGATATTTTTTTTCTGTTACTACAAAAACTTCCTCAGCTAAACTTGTATTTTGTTTTTGATTGTCAACCGTAAGAATGGCTGTTTTTAATTTGGTTTTGGCGGTTACTACTTCATAATCCATCGACGCTTTTGTTTGCTCTAAACTGTTTTTAGATTTTTCCAAAACCAATCTTGCATTTTCAATCTTTGATCGCCGTGCAAAACCATCAAAAATTGGAATTGTCATTTTAATACCGGCATACGAGTTAGTGAACCAGTCCCCTTTTTGAAAGAAATTAAATTTTAAACGCTGTGCATTTTTTGCATAGGTTCCAAATGCTGCAATTGTTGGTATCCTGCTAAGTTTGTATCGTTTAACATTATAGCCGTTTAGTTCTATTGCAGTATTCAGCAATTGTATTTCTTTTTTGTCCAGGTAATTGTAAGCATCATCTAAAATATCTGATTTTAGTCCTGCTTCGTCTAATGTATCTGAAAGTGCCAGCTCTTCTTTTTGAGGCATATTGATCAGGAATTTTAACGCCGCATTTCCAGAAAACAATTGTTGGTTAATCTTTATTTTTTCAGTTTTAAGGTTATTTAGCTGCACAGTTACTTTATCAACATCCAGCTTTTCTGCAAATCCATTTTTATAAATTTCACTGGTTTCATGGAGCAGTTTTTCAAAACGTTCAATGTTGGCATCAATGCTGCCCAACTGGCTTTTACCAACTACCAGTTGCCAGTAAACTTTATATATGTTGGCTTTTATTTGTTCGGTAGTAACATCAGCTGTTTTTCTTGCCAAATCCATCGCTGCACTCCTTGCCTGCAATCCTACAAATACCTGCCCGTCAAATAATATTTGATTTAGATCGAAACCTGCGCTTGCTGTCCAGGGTACACCAAACTGTGCATTAATATTACCAAAGCCCCCTGCCGGAAATGTTATTGGGTTACCATTGCCATCTTTAACCCCCTGATCAATTAATACCTGGTAAGTGGAAGGAGAAATAAAGTTGGGCAGGGTTTGTACAGCTACATTAAAAAAATGGGTAGTTCCAATACTGCCATTTATTTGCGGAAGCGCCATAGCGGTTATTTCCCTGTTGGTTTGCGCTTGTATTTTAATATCCAGCAAAGCATTTTTTACCTGTACCGCATTTTTTATTCCATAATCCACCGTTTGTTTTACAGAAAAGTAATTGGTTACTTGTGCATTTGTTGCCTGGTTTATCAACAGGCATATAAATAATGCAGTTAACAATTTGTTTTTTATTATACTATTTCTTTTTGTCATTAAAATTATTTTTTTGTCTTTCCTGTTGATATTTTAAAATGATTTTGTGTCCTTTTTGAGATGCAAGGCCAAAGAGAAAATGTTCTGTAAGCCTTGTTTCCACTTCTACTAAACTATATTTTGCTTTTGGAAATACCTGTTGGTTAAATGCCATCATCATACTTTCCAGTCTTGCTTTTACAATTATATCAGCGTCTATATCTGTACGGTACATTCCTTCTGCAATGCCTCTTTCAATATTTTCTTTCAGCACTTTGTATAAAAAATTATACTTGTGTTCATGAAAAATTGCATAAGCTTTTAGGTGAAATTTTTCCAGGTCATGTATAATCGATGGGTTCATATTTGCAAACATTTCCTGCATCATTTCAATAGCAAGAAATACTTCATGCACTGCATCTTTTGCAGTTGATTTGTCTTTAATGCAGCATTGTTGGTTTTCATCAATTTTATATTTTATTACTGCTTCTACCAACTCATCCTTATCAGCAAAATATTGGTAGATTGTTTTTTTGCTAATGCCAAGCGCACCGGCAATATCATCCATACTAACACTGCGAATGCCATACTGCATCACCAGGTCGTGCGCTTTTTGTTTTATTCTTTCTCCGGTTTCTTGATCTGCCATAATTGGAAGTAAAACTATGGAAACTATTTGTGTTACTAAAGTTTCCATGTAGTTATTTTACCATTCATAACAATTATTTCATTTTCCGGCCTGGCAAGTCAATCTGTTATCTTTGTTATCTTAAAATATCGAGTTATGAACAAGACCGCCGGTTATAGAAGGTTGATTCAATTTTTTTTACAGGGGCTGC
>JAYTTM010000116.1:0-2508 GCA_043745055.1 Chitinophagaceae bacterium
TTGAGCATACCGATATGATGATGCAATCCATTTTTCACAAAGTACCTACTGATAAATATGATGACCTTGCAAAATTTGACGGCAGTGTTACTGTCGACAGAACTCAGGGACTGATTAGTGCCCGATGCGATATGGAAGCCAACAATATGCTTGCGCTCAACCTCGCCCATGATATTATAACAGGTAAAAAAACGGTGGCCCAGGCCCGGAAAGCCTATGGAGATATGGTGAAAGAAAAAATGAATGGGGGCAATCCGGAGTATATGCAGAAACTAACATTTGCAAATGAGAGCAATTCCGCAGATGCTGATATTAATACAACCGGGCTTACCAAAGCAGATGTAATGAAAGCTGTTAAAGGAAATATGAGTAATAGTGCCGCAGCAGCGCATGAAAACATGGATAACAAAATGGATTATACAATCCACAAAAAGATGTTACAGCACAACATGAGAGATGGTATAATGATGAAAGATGGTAAAATGATGCAGATGAAAGCTGGCAATAGCATGATGATGAAAAAAGATATGATTTTCCCTAATGGCAATATAGTAATGATGGATGGTACAATGAAAATGAAAGACGGTACCACCCATATGTTAAAAGATGGTGATTGTGTAATGATGGATGGAAAAATGAAAAGCATGCCAATGAAAAATAAAATGAAGAAGCCGATGTGATTTTTTTAGCGACAGGTATTTTAAAAAAAACTTGTTGCTTTTTAATTTACTTCAAAAATTTAAATACAAGAAACTAATTCTACTGAAGCCAATTTAAAAGAAGGAGTATTAAAACCAACGCATAAAATCTCCGATAATATTAATGTAGAACCTGCAGAGAAACAACAGTTTAAAAATGAGTAATAGACTACTTCTAAAAAGCTACTTACAAAGGGCAATAAAACCTACAACCGATAAAAAGAAAGATGACCCTTGCTGGAGAGGTTACAAGCAATTGGGTATCAAAACCAAGGGAGGTAAAAAAATGCCTTGTTGTATTCACTAAGTTGCGAAAAAAAGGTAATCCCTTAAAAATATTATCCTATTAAAACGAAGATCTTTTTTTTAAACAATAATTCAAACATTTAAAAACAAAACAAAATGGACAAAAATCAAAAAAACACGGCCAGTCAACAAAAATCTGGCGGCGCTAAAGACAGTTTAAAGCAGGATACTTCATCTAAGAAAATGATGGAAGAAAAAAGTGATTCTAAATCTTTAAAAAGTATGCCTGCTTCTTCTGGCAAGTCAGCAACAAGTAGCAAAACCAGCAAAGGAAAATAAATAGTTTTCTCAACAATTTTTATTTTTTGCGGCGGGATTTTGCTTTACGTGCTTACAATTTTTAAGCAATTAATGCTAAACCCGCCGTTTAATTGCTGCACTTATATTTTTTTTCTGTAGTAAGATAACTAAAGACCACCATTTTTTTACAGCGTTGGTTTAGGTTGCTAAGGTACCCTGTACTGTCATTTAATAATTGTAAAATGTTTGTGTGGCGAATATACAATTTATAAGGTGGTTGTAATTTGTGTAGGGTGTTCGATAGCCATGCCGGTATCTATTGAGTTTTCATTGCCCATGCTGCTGTTCCATCAATTTGCTTACATAAAAACTTGCTATGCCGGAGGCCGCTTTAAGTGTTTTCCTTAAACGGCGGCTTTATGGATAGCCTCATCTTTTTTAATATAAAAACTTCAACAGCAACAACAGGGAAAGAAACCGGCCTCTAAACTGTGATATTTTAAGGTTTACCCTAAGCGGAACCCGGAAAAATTCCTTAACAAGCGTTTACAAATGAATGCAACTAAAATGTTTCGTGTGCACAACCATGGCAACAACCAGCAACGAAGGATTGTTATTTTAATCATGAACGTTTTTGGCCAGTGCTCAACTCTTTACCTTTGGATTTATCAATTCTCTAGCAGGCCTTTCAATAAAAATGAACGTTAAATACGATATAAATAAAGCTAAAGAAATAATACCTAAACAGATTATCCACCCCAATAGCATGTGAGGTGTGGGTGGACTTACAGGATATCGAT
Organism: Chitinophagaceae bacterium; assembly: GCA_043745055.1. Taxonomy (GTDB): domain Bacteria; phylum Bacteroidota; class Bacteroidia; order Chitinophagales; family Chitinophagaceae; genus Ferruginibacter. Next base: position 2,045 of record JAYTTM010000116.1, read on the forward strand.
AAGCCATTACTTTATCTATTGTGTACAATAATGGCTGATGAACCAGATAGAGTGAAAAAGACCAGTCGCCCAATCGCTGCAGGGCGGCAGTGCCAAAAAATTTGTTTATACCTGCACTGCCATAAGCACCAGAAAGTAATATAAAAGGGAAAAAAGCCACAGCAAATAAATCGGGTAACGCAAAGTGCATGCATACAAAGCTGCCTATGGCCAATACTATAAGCGTGTACCCGTTTCCAAGCAACCTTTTACCCCATTCAGTCTTATAACCCTGGTACATCATCATGCCCAATATAAAGCCACACAGGCAACGCACATAACCAAATTGAAAAGATACATTTAAGCTATCGCCCGCCTTTGGCACACCTTCGCTACCAAAAATAGCAGTGAGTGCCGGAGATATTGTAACAAGTGGAATTAAATAAAACATAATTGCTAAATAGCCTGCAATGCAAAGTGCAGTG
>JAYTTM010000117.1:0-2507 GCA_043745055.1 Chitinophagaceae bacterium
ATAACTGGCTGATAAATTTGAACCATAATTAAACCGTGGGTTTGGGTTTCCAAGATACATACGGTCATTGTCGTTGATAATACCATTGCCATCAACATCCTGAAATTTAATATCGCCTGGTTTAACGTCCGGATGAGGTGCACCTTTTAAATAAGCATCCAACTCCTGTTGATTTTGATAAATACCGGTCATTTTGAATCCATAAAAAGAATTGAGTGGATGGCCAGGTTCAGTTTTAGAAACCTGCCCATATATATTCGGCAAATTGGCATTTAATTTTTCTACGTTATTGGTTACCGTGGCTGCATTGGCATTGATGCTATATTTAAAAGCATGTTCATTATTCCTGTAACCAAGGGCTAATTCAAAACCGGTATTGCTCACCGTTCCTGAGTTTACGATGGTTGGTTTTACATCACCTACTACTCTTGGTAAACCAAGTGGTAATAAAAGATCTGAAGTCGTTTTCTTAAAGTAATCTGCAGAAACAGAAAATTTATTTTTAAACAAACTCAAGTCGATACCAATATTATTTTGATTGGTAGTTTCCCATTTCAAATCAGGATTACCATAACGTATCAGTGTACCCTGGGGATCATAAATAGAAAGCGAGTTGTAATTATTAAGCCCCGACTGGTTGCCTAATTTTCCTGTACTTGCCCTAAGTTTAAAGTCTGATATCCAGTCTACATTTTTCATAAATGATTCCTGCGATATTCTCCAGCCTGCGGAAAAGGAAGGAAATAAAGCATGCTGGTTATTTGCTGCAAACTGGCTTGAAGCATCTTGTCTTAAACTGGCAGTTGCAAAAAACCGGTTATCGAAATTGTAATTTACAGATCCAAACAAAGAGAATAATGCCCATTCTGATGCAGACCCACCGTTCCACAGATCCTGCGGAAACGCACCAAAATCAATGTATTGAAAACCAGCATCTGTATTACCAAATCTTGCCCTTGATGCACTGATGCCAGATGAATAATTGGTAATGTATTCTGTACCCAGCAAAACATTAAATGAATGCTGATCGATTTTCTTTGAGTAGTTCGCCGTATTGGTAAATGTTATGGTAGTTTGTTGCCCACGCTCTTCGTTTAAATTAGTTGGACGATTTTGACGGCCCGTGCCTGCGTCTAAAGATGAACCACCACCATCATTATCTCCATAGTTTTTGTTGAATGCCTTATTATGATTCATATCAAGGTCCACACCAAGATTAGAACGCAACTTAAGTTCCTTGTTTTTTAACAGTGCAATTTCTGCATACACATTGCCAAAGGTTTTTAAAATGCTACGCTTATCGTTGGTGTATTTAGCGATAGCAATAGGGTTTGATGCAAACTCATACTTGTTGGCACCGCCATTCCAGCTACCGCCATTGGCTGCTACATTTTGAGCGTAAAAAGGCAAATCGGTATATGGATCTGCAGCACGGTATGTAGGATCTGTTACAGCTTTATAAACGCCAATTACCGGCGGGCGCAAAAATGCATGGCGGATAACGCCCGGGGCATCACCGCTGGAAGAAATTTTATCTTGTATACTGTTAGATATTTGCAGGTTGGTTCCCACTGTAACCCGATCAGTAAGATTTGCATTCACATTCGTTCTGAAACTAAAACGTTTGAATTGATCATTATCATAAATCACAATTCCGTTTTGCCCATAGTAACCGGCAGACATAAGGTATTGCACTTTATCTGAGCCACCACTTGCAGATACCTGCAGGTTTTGGGATCTGCCCAATACAAATAATTCATGCAGCCAGTCTGTGTTTGCAAGATCAGTTCTGCCCTTATCTGTTGTATAAGGATTAATACCGGTGTTGCCTGAATTATTCCAGCTTTCTTCCATCTTGTTCATGTACTGGCTGGCATTGAGCATGGTAGGCAGATTAGCCACTTTTTGTACGCCATTAAAGTAGTTAATATCAACTGTAGACTTTCCCTTCTTTCCGCTTTTGGTAACGATAACGATTACCCCACCAGCTGCCCTTGCCCCATAAATAGAAGCAGCGGCTGCATCTTTCAATACGGTTATTGATTGAATATCTGCAGGATTAATAAAAGAGATACTGGTAGTTGGCAACCCATCTACCACATACAGTGGATCGCTGCTGCTGCCAATTGTTCCCACGCCACGGATAGTAATATTGATACCATCACCCGGGGCACCGGTACTTTGTGTTACTTGCACACCAGCTACTTGCCCTTGTAGCAACTGTGCTACATCAGGCACCCTTCTTTTATCAAGGTCACGCATGTTAACCGATGCAACAGCACCGGTGATGGCTGCTTTTCGCTGGCTGCTGTAACCAACCACTACCACATCATTCAGGGTATTGGCACTTACTTCCAACACAATTATTAAACTAGTTTTACCGGCTACTGGTACCTCCTGTTTTGCATAACCGATATAAGATATTTCCAGTACTGCATCTGCCGCCGCATTAATGGTAAAGTTGCCGGAAACATCTGTTGTAGTTGTAGTGGAAGTATTTTTTACAT
>JAYTTM010000118.1:0-2500 GCA_043745055.1 Chitinophagaceae bacterium
GATTGCAGCCTTGCAAGTCTATTCTGGCTATCTATCCAAAGGATATTCCATTGCCAAAAATGGGTTGAACACAATCAAAAGCATTAAGAACGGTGACTTACTACAGCATACCAATTACTTCACTTCGTTGGTCACTGTCAACCCCAAAATAAAGCGCTATACAAAAGTGGTTGAAATTATTGCCTTGCAAATAACCATTGCAAAACAGTCAGGTAATGCCATCACGAGTTTTAGGAACAACCATCATTTTACTCCAACAGAAATTAATTATTTACAAGGGGTATATAGTAAGCTGCTATCGGATTGCGCTAAAAATCTTGATGAACTTTTAACACTTATTACTAATGGAAATCTGAAAATGAAAGATGATGAACGCATTAAGGCAATAGACAAAATATACCTTGAAATGCAGGATAAACAACAGTTTGTCCGGGCATTCAGCAATAATACAGCAGGCTTATCTATACAGCGGAGCAATGAAGAAAATAATATAATTATTTCTAAAAAACTAAACGGATTAAAATGAAAATGTGTATAATAATTTTGTGGGTTATTCTTTTTTCATTCTCAGGCCAGGTCGTGGCTCAGTCTACTGAAATTCAGCAGCTACTGCTAAATGTAGAAAAGCTGGCTCAACTAAAAAAGATACTCAGTAACATGAAAAAGGGTTACGAGATAGTAAGTACAGGCTACAACACAATTAAAGATATTTCAAAAGGGAATTTTAATATCCATCAGGCTTTTTTGGATGGCCTGATGCAGGTTAGCCCTACAGTCAAAAAGTATAAAAGAATTGCAGAGATTATAACTTATCAAACTCAATTGGTTAAAGAATATAAATCTGCGTTCAGAAGATTTGACGCATCCAATCTTTTCAATACAAATGAAATAAGATACATGGATAATGTGTACACAAACCTTTTTAATAAAAGCTTACAAAATTTAGAGGAATTGACAATGGTAATAACCGCAGGCAAACTAAGAATGAGTGATGATGAACGTATAAATGCCATTGACAGGATATACAATGACATAGCTGATAAATTAGTTTTCCTAAGAACTTTTAATAAAGAAAATAATGTGCTTGCCATACAAAGGGGCAGGGAGATGGTAGATACCAAAGTATCTAAAAAACTGAATGGATTATAGTGTTAATGTAATTAAATAGTGTGTATGAAAAAGTGTGTAAGAGTAGTTGCTGTAATAGCAGTGGCATTGTTAATGCCTAATATAATGTTTGCTCAAAACGGAGGTTTTGCAGATGAGATTAAAAGTCTGCATCAGGTATTAGAACAGTTATATACAGAGATGCTGCCTCTGTGCAGCAAGCTGATTGGTGTTGGTCGTGGCATTGCAGGCTTTGCGGCCACCTGGTATATTGTCAGCCGTGTGTGGCGGCATATTGCCAATGCAGAACCAATAGATTTTTATCCCTTATTCCGTCCTTTTGTTTTGGGCTTTGCGGTTATTATTTTCCCTTCTGTTATCGCAATGATTAATGGCGTGATGAACCCAACAGTTACCGGAACGGCAGCAATGGTTGCTGATTCTAATAAAGCCATTGAGGTACTATTGCAAAAGAAAGAAGAAGCTATAAAGAAAACAGATGTATGGAAAATGTATGTCGGTGAAACCGGAAGTGGTGATAGGGATAAATGGTACAAATACACCCATTCTGGCGCAGACGCATCAAACGAAGGAATATTTGAAGGCATAGGAAATGATATAAAATTTGCGATGGCCAAGGCTTCCTATAACTTTCGTAATTCTATCAAGCAATGGATGAGTGAAGTGTTGAGGGTATTGTTTGAAGCAGCATCACTTTGCATCAATACAATCCGAACATTTTACCTAATTGTACTCGCCATATTAGGGCCACTTGTTTTTGGTATTGCTGTCTTCGATGGATTCCAACATACGCTTACTGTATGGATAGCCAGATATATCAACATCTTTCTTTGGTTACCTGTAGCAAATATTTTCGGAAGTATCATCGGTAAAATACAGGAGAATATGTTGAAAGTAGATATAGCACAGGTGCAGGATTATGGCGATACTTTCTTTTCACCAACTGATACAGCTTATCTCATTTTTATGATTATCGGCATCGTTGGGTACTTCACTGTACCAAGTGTGGCAAATTATATTGTTCATGCTGGTGGCGGCAATACACTTCTTTATAAAGTCACGAGTCTTACCTCAAGTAGTTCCAGAAGTATTGTAAACACAGCTTCATCTGGTGCAGGTATGGTTGCTGATTCATTCGGTAATGCTAAGTCAAATACATCAGGCAGCATGGCTTCCAATGGTGTCAGCGGCGGCTATTTTAATGAAGGTGGTAATAAATCAAATGGTTACATGCAAGATAAATTATCAGGTAAATCTTAAGTTATGTTCAGGCAAACAAAAAATATTGATTCAGCATTCAGGCATATCAAAGCATTTTCTTTGATATTGGTAGCAGGTTGTTTTTTGCTATGTGGTTTTGTATTGTATAAAA
>JAYTTM010000119.1:0-2498 GCA_043745055.1 Chitinophagaceae bacterium
AACAACTGGGCTTGTAATGGTATAATGCAAATACAAAAGCATGATACAATAAATAGTTTTTTCATCTTTTAGTTTTTATTTGTTGGTAAGGGTTTTTACCAGTTGCTTAAGTTCTTCAATTTGTTTTTGTTGTTCTTTCATTCCTTCAATTAACACTGGCACAAAGCCGCTGTAGTTTACGCTTAAAGTGCCGTCAGCAGCAGTTTTTACCAATTGTGGATAAATTTTTTGCACCTCCTGTGCCAGCACACCTACCTGCAAATCGTTGTCCCTAGTTTTATCTTTCCAGTTGTAAGTGTAGCCGTTTAGTTGTTGTAAATTTTGTAGAGAAGATGATAGCGGATGGATATTTGTTTTTAGTCTCTCATCGCTGTTTTGGGTAAGCACACCTGCAAGGGTGGCATTGCCATTGTAGTCTAATCTTAAGTGCTCAATCATAAAATTTGTATTATTAATGTCCCCAAAAACAATACCGCCGGAGCCTAATCCTTTTTGATTAAGGATAAAAGTTTTACCACTTCCTCCGTCTCTGTTCCATTCCAGGTAAGCGCCCTGAGCTGAATGATTGAATTGAGTACCATCAACCAAAAAACTACCAGACACTTGCAATTTTGCCGTGGGACTGTTGCTGTTGATTCCTACATTTCCATTTCCTTTTATCCGCATTAATTCGTTAGATGTAGTAGCAGAAATGCCAGCATAAAAAACATGGTCGTCCCCCGTTTGGTTAACCTGGTAACGAAGTACTCCGTTGTTCATACCAAAGCCTTGAAACTGATGGTCATTATCTGCTACTTCGTATAAAACAATTTTTCTATTGGCGAGTGTAGTGGCAAGCTGCAACTGTGCATGGGGTGCGGATACACCAATACCAGTATTACCGTTTTTTAAAACAACCATAGCATCGCTTTTAGCAGCAGCATTAGCACCGTTGCCAATCACAAACAGACGGTCGGCAGCATTCCAGTCAATTGAAGACAAAGGAGTGTAATCTGTATTAAAAGCACCAATGGCTATTTCATCAGCGGACTTCGCCGTAGTAAAAACACCCACCGTGGTAGATCCATCTCCCGATGCAATTGTTGCATATCCAATTGCGGTGGAATTGGCTCCCGACGCAGTTGTAAAAACACCCATTGCTGTAGAAGCGCCTCCTGATGCAATTGTCGATGCGCCCATTGCTGTAGCATTGTCTCCTGATGCAGTAGTACTTTCTCCTATTGCTGTTGAAGTGTACGCAGAAGCGACAGCAGCATTTCCCAAAGCAGTGGAAAATTTCCCTGATGCAGTAGTATTATAACCAAATGCCAGCGAGTAGTGTCCAATATTGTTTTTGTCCCATTGTGAGCCTGAAACATTCCCTACTCTAAAAGCAGCCTTTTGCGGATACCACATCATCCTTGTGCCTGCACCTTGCATGGGCGGACTATAGGTGGTAGATACAGGTACCGTTGCAGGCCCTGTAAACAGTAAATTACTATCGGCTACCTGCAGGCGGGCAGAAGGTCTTGATGTACCGATACCCGTATTGCCATTTTTTATCACTACGAAGGCATCAGATTTATTAGCAGCGTCAACACCATTACCTATTACAAACAACCGGTCTGTTGCCACCCATGAGTTTGTAAAATTGCCGTCTGTTTTATTCCATCGCCCTGTAATTGTTTCGTATGCAGAATTCGCCTGTGTATTGGTTCCTAATACTTTTGCAAAGTCTGCGGTGGTTGAATTCGAACTGCCAATAATCATGGAGCTGCTTCCATTGGATATATTATTATTTCCAATGGCAATTGAGTTAGCGTTTGATGCTGTATTACCGAAGCCTATTGCGACGCAGTCATTAAAACTCGCTATAGAATTATATCCTGTTGCAAAAGAATACAAGCCAATATTATTTTTATCCCATTGCGTTCCATCAACACCACCCACTCTAAAAGCAGCCCTTTGTGGATACCACATCATTCTGGTGCCGGCGCCTTGTACGGGAGGGTTGTAATTTGTTGTGGTGGGTACCGTTGCAGGCCCTGTAAACAACACATTGCTATCAGCTACCTGCAGGAGGGCAACTGGTGAAATAGTACCGATACCTACCTTACCCTGATTATTTAAAATAAGTGATGGCGCAGATGCGTTGGTAAAAAATGCAAGCTCCCGGCTCCCGCTAAAATTAAAAGTAATACCGGCGCTGTTGGGCTGTGTTGTGTGCCCAAAAATGATACCATTCTGATCGGCCACATCATTTGATAATATTTGCAAAAAAGTTTCTCCATCCGATTGCACAGCCATTGTACTGCCAGTAAATGGCGCAACAGTTTGCACTCCTTTTAGCACATGGAGTTTTACCTTTGGTGTGGTAGTGCCAATGCCTACGTTTTGCCCATAGATAAAGGCGTAATGGATGATGAATAATGATAGCAGTTGTAAGGTTTTCATGATTGTATGTTTCGCATGTGATAATTTGAATGGAGTATTAATGTTTTAATTTTTTTTCTCTGTAT
>JAYTTM010000120.1:0-9177 GCA_043745055.1 Chitinophagaceae bacterium
CACTAACCGAAAAAGCATTTGATAAACTTAATGATGCTGAGTTAGTTACATCAATGCGGTTTCCGTCATTAAAACGATAGGCTTTATTAGCTACGCCAAATCTATCATTGCCTAACGTGGCTCCCGATACCACTCCATTATTATTGTTTCCACTCGCATCATTCGCATTTCCATTAAAGGGTAAATAAATCATTAAACCATTTGTAGGAATCGTTGCAGAGCAACTCAAACATAATTTACTGGTATTAGCAGCATAAATAAACTTACCCCCTATTACTTCAAAAACAACATTTTTAGCGTTGGCAGTATAACTCGCTGGAATAGTGATAAAATGATTTGCTTTAACCGTGATAGCATCCGTACTCGTTGGTACACGTCCACAAGACCAGACCGTTACGTCATTCCAATTGCCTGTTTTTAGGGTGTACATATTGGTACAAGCATTAACCGTTACAACCGCCAAACCACTAACTGTACCCACCCCACAACTATTACTTACGCTTGAAATATTGTAAGTGGTAGTAGCATTGGGCGTAACGCTAAAAGTGTATGGACTTACGGTAGCATTATAAGTAACACCATTAACCACCACAACCCACGGACTCGCACCCGTTAAAGCCACCGAAAGCGTAGCACTTTGCCCTGCAATGATGGTTTGTGTACCTGATAAAGTTGCGGTTGGTAACGTACAACCACCCACCACTACCACCGAATTACGATTACCCAACACATCATAATTATAAGTAATTTTTGAACCATTAGGGTACGTCACCTCCGTAAGCCGATTGAGAGCATCATACACGTAGGTCATTTTTTGTGGCGTTTGGGCGTAAATACCGACCCAACAACCCAAACTTAATATGATTAGAATTATATATTTTTTCATTTTTTCAATTAAATTAAAAAGATATTATTGAACATCACCAGGTCCATAACTTGGAGTTTTGGGTCTATTTTTTTTAGATTCACTGAAAACCGTTTGCCCATTTGGTTTATACCCTTTCTTTTCATCACAAGAATTACCTTTTCCATAATTATACTGTGGATTTTTGCAACTCGTGTTTGCTCCTGGTGTAATTTTAATATCACCTCCTACCGCTACAGGTTTAAAGCCAGTTAAATCAACTTTACCAATATCAATAGTTGTTGTAACTTCAACATCAATATTAAGTTTTTCAACCGTCCGACAAGTTGTTACTGTACCTTGAGCTAATGAAGCACTAACATCTAAAGTTGGATTTGAAGTTGAAATAGAGACGTTGGCATTGACTAAACTACCACCTACTTTAACCGTAGTATTTTGGTCTTGATAAACTGTTTTCTCAACACTAATCGCACTGTAATTTAGATTAACAGATAATCCTTTTGAATCTGTAGTTATTGAAGTGGCTCCATTAACAATTCCAACTTGTGTACCATTATTCTTATCGGTAAAACTGTAAGCACTACCATTTGCTGAAGCCAAAGTTGCAGTTGAGTTTTCACTTGAATAAGTTGAACTTAATCCGCTTGCATCAATCATCATCACAGGATTATCATTTCCATACGCAAACAAATTCGTACCCCAAATCGGGTCTTCACTTAGAAATTTGCCCGTTGTGGGGTCGTAATATCTGGCACGCATAAAGTAGAGATTTGGTTCTTCATATTGTACGCCCTGTTGTCCTACATATCTAAATGGGTTGTCGTCACTGGCTACGGCTGGGGTTTGTTGCAGTATTTTTCCGTAGGCATCATATTGGTATTGGCGTACTGTGTTTTGGCTGGCATCGGTCATGGCTATGGTGCTACCTCTAAAATCGTAGTGGTAATATTCCACGGCACTGGTGCTGGCGTTTTGGCGGTAAAGCAAGCCCGTTGGTCCATACACATAGTAGTACAAATACGTGCCTGCATCGTTGGTTTCGGCAATTACGCTGTTGCTCAATTCATTTATCACGTAGCGTTTGCCCGTTTTGGCTCGGCGGGTTTCGTTACCATCGTAAAAAAACGTTTTGGTGTAGGCAGTCAATAAATTATCTTTCGTGTCCCACGTGAGGGTTTGCCCCGCTTGGTTGGTTGTTGCTCCGTTTCCATCAAAAGTATTGGTAGCACTGCCTACTTGGGTAGTTTCGTTTCGGGCATTGGTGGTGTAATTGGTCGTGCCAGCCGTGAGTGCGGGGGCGGTTGTATAAGGCTCAATGATATTTTCTTCCAAATGGTTTCCGCCTTGGTCAAGCACAAACGAAGAAGAACAAATCACTACATTCGTGGATTTTTGGTGGCTAATACCCGTGGGTCTTCCTGCGGCATCATAACTATAAATTGCCTTTGAGCCATTGGGGAGGGTATAACTCAATATTTTTCCATCATCGTCATACACATAAGTTGTTACCCTTCCTGCCCAATCGGTTACGGTGCTTAGACGGTCTTTATTGTCGTAAGCGTAGGCAATGGTCTTGCCGTCTGGATAGGTCAATAAGTCCAAATTGTTGTTATTGTCGTAACGATATTGCACCGCAAAACCATCACAAGTGGTTTTATTGAGTCTTCTCAATACGTCATAATCGTAGTCCAAGGTGTAAGTTTTTGTGCCTTGGGTATGCGTAACGGTGTTGAGCGTACCTTCGGGGTTGTAGGTATAGGCGGAATAACTATCATCGGTAATTCTGCCCGATGGGTCATAGGTAAAAGTAAAAACTTGGTTTCGTCCATTGGTAAACGTTTTGAGCGAACCGTCTTCGTAATAAGTAAATGATTCCGTTTTAGCACCAAACGAACGGCTTGTTAACTGGTCAGTTTGGGTATTATACACATTGGTCGTAGCATTGCCTTTGGCATTGGTTACGGTAGTATTATTATCGTTGGCATCGTAATTATACTCCACATAATAGCTCAAAGGAGCATTCATTTTTTTCAACAAATCATTAGCAAAATAATCGTAGGTAACGGTTTGATTTCGGGCATCGGTTTTTGAAATTACCCTACTCAAAGCATCGTAAGCGGCAGATGTCGTTATGGCAGCACTTGAACCATTGGGTGTGCTGGTAGTCAGTAAGTTACCGTAAGTATTGTAAGTAAAATTAGTAGCAATACCCGCAGGAGTGGTAACACGCTGAATAGTTCCATTGGTATTTCTCAGCATGGCGGTGGGTTGTCCAAGCGGATGCGTAATTGAGGTTAAATTACCCGTGCCGTTATATCCAAATGTGGTAATATTCCCTCTGCCATTGGTGAAGTTTACAATATCATTGAATGAATTGTAAGTATAAGATTGTACAATATTACCACTTGGTCCTGCCGTAGTAACTGAGCTAACGTTGTATGGAGCAACAGTTTGATAATCAATAGTTACATTAGTTGGCGTACTGCCAGCCATTTGCGTAATTTGACTTACCGATGTCGGGTCGGCAATTACGCCATACGTCATACTTAAATTCACAGGGTTTGTTCCAGTCGAATTAATCGTTTGAGCCAAACCATTAGAATTATGGTTATAATTGGTGGTTTTGGTTACGCTACTGGTAGTAACCGAAACTGAACCTGTACTTCCTTGTGAAGTGGAATTATAAGTTGGAGTCCAGTTAGTATTCATTTGCTGCACAACTGAATTAGTTACATCTAATGTTTGGCTACTTCTCAGTTTACGTTTTTCATAGGTATTATCAATTACATTTAGTTTTGGAAGTGTGATTGTTTTTAATAAATGTTCCGAGCCTTCGGTATTGTAATAAGCATAAGAGGTTGTTTTCAATGCACCTAATAAATCATATTCTTTGTAGGTAGCCAAATCTCTAATACCATCACCGTCAAGCACAGGAGGATGATAGGTAAATTGAATATTTCTACCATTAAAAGAAGCACCCACGCCAGCTAAGGTAACCTGTGAAAGATAATTATAATTTTGCCCCGTCAGATAAGTAAAAGTCAAACTCCTACCCGCTTGGTCAGCTACTGAAGCCACTCTTGGAACGCCAGAAATTCCTATTTCATTGGTAAAAGATAAGGTATTATTATTACGGTCTTTGATGGATTTTATTAACCAATAAAAATTATTAGTTTGCCCAACCACCACTTCAAATACGTACACTATTTTACTTGGCGTAGTGATAGTAACTGAATTGATAGGACTTCCAGAAGTCGTTACTTGGTCAAAAACACCAATCGTTTCAGGAACAAATATACCCCCTTGTGTTTTATAGAAATGTAGTTTTCCATCAGGATAATGAACCACTAATTTCAAATTGGGGGCAGTCCCAATAACGGTAATGTAGCAATTGAATGAATGTGTCCAACCACGCCCTAAATAGTTTGGATAAATCTGATTGGGTAATTCTGTGGTATAGGAATTATAACTATGGGCAAAAATTAAAGGCACAACGCCATCCATGGCAAAACTGGTTTTGGTATAATGATTAAAATTACCACGGTCAGTTCCTACGCCGATACCCAAATTATCTGGGCGATATTGCCCTGGTATGAAAAGTCCTGCGTTGACTTGTGTTAGGGTTGGTTTTGGGATGCTTACGTTTGTTAATAATCTGTAAAGCATTAGAAAGGCTATTTCACGAGTACAATCAACATCGGAAAAATTTATACCCGAGCCGACAACAATTCCTAATTCATGAGCTTTTTTAATGTAATTATAATACGGATGTGTTATTTGAATGTCCAAATAAGGGGAAGAACCAGAAGCAGTTGATTCATCAATATTCCAAGATTCTAATAACACTTTCAAAACCAATGCTTTTGTGATTGGAAGAGACGGATTAAAGTTTATGCTACTATCTCTTTTGAAAGGAGAACGTCCATCACCATAATCAAGGTAACATAAAGTTTTAGCGTGTTTATAGTATTCAGTAGTACTTGCATCATCTACCTGCAAATCAGGAAAAGGACAAGGAAAGTTAATGGCATTTGTATTATTATTTTGTCCTACCAAGCCACGATAAGCAATATTCGCCAAATCACCACGAGTTAGATTAGCGGTAGGACTTGGTTGTGCGGCAATAATAATGTTATTGTTACAAAGATACTGAGCTGCACAAAAGCCATCATTTCCTGTTTGTACAAAATTGGCAACTGTTTGACCCGTTATGCAACTGGCAGTAGGGCAAGTTGGGTCTCCCGTAACGGTTAAGAAACTAAAACTTCCATTATTTGTCTCATTTGATTCAGCTATTTGATTGGCGTAATCAGCATAAGCAACAACATAATAATTTCCAGGTGTTACGGTAGTTGGGATTGTTAAACTTTGAGTTAGTCCTAAATCTGACGAATTAGCGGCATAACTACCAACCGATGAAGTATATAAAACAATATCATCAGTACTGTATGTTGTATTTGTGGACAATACAAAGCGATTACTAAAAGCACCAGCCGCACCTCCAGAATTGTAAAATGCGTAGTTTGCGGTAACTACACTACCCTTTTGAACAGAAGTTGAAGAAAGCGAACTTAACTCTATTCTAAGGTCGGGAGCTACTGGTGGGTTAGTAATTGTTACGAAAGTAGCGTTTTTATTATTAGATTCGCTACTTTCTGAAACAACGTTATCTGAATCAATAAACGCAATTAAATAATATGAACCAGCCGTTGTACTGGCGGGAATATTAATGATTTGAGTTGCACTTGTATATTGACTTGATGCACTCAATCCACTTACATAATCTGAATAATTAAGTAATTGGTCACTTGCATCAAGGGTAGTATTGGTTGAAAGGTAATAACTAATTCTAAACGGTGCAGCATCACTTTGTCCATTATTTCTAACAGTATGAGTCATTATTAGATTACTTCCAGATTGAACCGATGTGGGATTTATACTTACGTTTGTTAAATATAAATCTGGTGGTGGATAAAGTGTAATTCCAAGTGTATGATACCTTGTAGCTCCTGTTTGAAAAATTCCATAAAATGAAGTCGTACTCGTTATACTACTCAATGGAACATCAATATAACTTGAGTTTGTACCTGCCGTTACTGTCACTTGTCCAATTTGTGTTCCACAAATACTCCCCGTTTTCAAATAGAATGTACCTGAAGTGGTAAAATTACTAACAGGACATTTCGCAATGGCAATTCGAAAGTTTGAACCATTAAAAACACCCACTAATTGAACCGTACTTGCAAGAGTTGTAGTAACGCAAAAATCATTCGATGTTGGGCAACCTGAAACTGCACCCGTACCATTCCAAGGTGAGGCTGTATATTGTGCATTTATTGAAAAATACCAAAAAAGGGCAATAGCAATCAGTAATACCTTTTTCATAAAACAAAAATTTAAAAAGTTTAAAACCTAAATCCAGAAACCTCTTTCACCCGCCGCCTCGCCACCGCTAAAACCGTCCCATCCACCAGCGTTAGCGTATTTTCCAACAAATTAGTAGTTTTGATAAATCTGGAATTAACAATATAGGAACGGTGAATTCTGAGGAAACCACGGGGCAGCAGATCCGCCTCAAAATATTTGAGTGGATGGGCAATGAGTGTGCGTCTTTGGGATTGAAAATGGAAAGAGGTATAATTAATACTTCCTTCTAAATACAGAATTTGGTCGAGATGTACTCGCTGTTTTTGGCGGACATTCAAGGTGAGGGTGCATAATGACATAGTTATTAGCTTTAATGATAAACCCAATCAATAAACCATTATCAGATATTTTATTGACTGATGTTACGCAGGCATAGCCTGACTTTTAATATTTGTTAGTTCTAAGTAAGCAGCTTTAAGAGCTTTGATGTAAATTTTAGCTTTTAACTCAAAGTGGTTAAGTTTAGTTTTTAGTTTGATTTTTTCAAGTTTAACGTATGCCAAGATTGAACAAAATAGATGATTAGTTTGTGTGGTTACTGTTCGAGTAGGAGATTTAGCAACCCCCACGTTTTGTTTGAGACTTTTGTGATATTCCTCTACCGACCACCTTTTTTTGTAGATAGTAGTGAAATCCTCATCCGATAAACTAAAATCATTACTTACCAAAAATCGTACGCCCGTAGTTTTATCATTTTCGTTTTTGAAAATCTGTTTGGTTACAAGTACAGGAAAGTCCATATCTTTTAACCAAACCTTTACTGGGGTATTATCAGGTATATTTAAGGATTTAATGTTTATCCATTGAGTTTTTTTAGCGGGTTTTTCTATTACAGAATCAGCCAATATTACCAGTCGATTATCCTGTAAGTCAAAAATAAAAAACTTTTTCTTTGATTGTATAAAGTGCATATTGTCTGTTGATGAAAACCACGTATCGGCAAGTATATACTTGAACATCAATTGATTATGAATACATTGCTGAATCATAGTCTGCATTAACTCATTCTTAGTAACAGGGCTTTTACGGGTTTCTCTCTTGGTTTTGACAATACAATAAAGAATCGTTTTTAAAATTAATTCAAACATGATGGGTAACCGCAGAGACGCTGTTTGCCCATCTTTTTGAGTAACATAAAAAGCACTTAATAAATTGATTCCTTTGGTGCTACGTCCTTTTGCGTGATCCCAATGCCAGCAAATAAGCGAGTTTTCATCGGTATATTGTTTTTCAATAATACAATCGTCAAAAACTAAACAAGCATTATGGTTCTCATGCTCTCGGACTAAGGGTTTTACAGAAGTCCAAAGGGATTTACTATCAAAATGATTGTTGCTTAAAAAGCGTGTAATACTATCATGGCTGATTGTATTATCCAAAAGTCTTGATAAACCCGTGGCACTGGTTTGTGAAGTGCTACTAATCAAATAGTCCGTGTAAAAATCTAACAGTTTTTCCATAGACAAAGATAACCAGTATCAAATAACTACGTCTGGAAAACCTTGCGTAACATCAGTCAGTAATATCAACCAACCTTTCTTGAAATTAACTTTGGGAGAGGTTTTTTATGTTTTATTCATTGATTTAATATTTACCTTGAAAACTGATAATATTAAAGTTTTAAAACTATGCTAATAAAACGCTAAAATTATATTCCCTTCAAATATCTCTATATTTTTAGTACACTGTTAAATAAATTGGTATGATTTTTTTTGTTACTTCTGAAAACCCAAATTATGCAGAAGCAACATTTAACTTTAGCCATCGAAGACCGTATTGAATTGGAGGGTCTTGTTAATAATCGTTCTTTGAGTATTAAGATTCATCAACGCATTAAGGTATTATTATCTCTGGACGCTGGCAAGAGCTACAAAGAGATAGGTCTTCAAGTGGGCATGACTTATGTTTCATTACGAGCCATTAGTGAAAAATATCTAACTCGTACTGGTAGTGCTATGTCCTATTTAAAGGACAAACCTCGTAGTGGTCGTCCTATTGATATTTCTGGGGAAGAACGAGCCAAGATTACTGCCTTAGCTTGTAGCCACGCCCCAGAAGGTCATATCAGGTGGACACTTCGTTTATTAGCTGATAAAGTGATTGAGTTGGGGATTTGTGAGCATTTATCGTATGTTTATGTGGGTGAGATTCTAAAAAAAATGACCTCCGCCCCCATCTTAAACGTCAATGGTGCATCGGAATTATGAATGCGGCTTTCATTGCTAATATGGAACGAATCCTATGGTTATATTCATTGGCTTATGACGAAAAATATCCCGTTCTATGCTTTGATGAACGCCCCTGCTTTTTAATTGGTGATACCATTGAACCTCTTGCCATGCAAACAGGGAAAGTTGCCAAAGAAAATTACGCTTATTCAAAGCATGGCTCGTGTTGTTTGTTGGCATCTATTGAACCACTTACTGGTAAAAGATTAGCCCAAGTTCACAAGCAACGTACTAAAAAAGAATACACCATATTTATGCAAACATTATCCATGCAATATCCTAACGCTGTCAAGATTAGGCTTATTCAAGATAATTTGAATACGCATAACATTAGTTCTTTTTACGAAAATCTACCTGCCGATGAAGCCTTTGAATTGGCTCAAAGGTTTGAATTTTATTACACCCCTAAATCCGCTTCTTGGCTCAATATCATTGAAATTGAGTTTTCGGCTTTAGCAAGACAATGCCTTAATCGTAGAATACCCACCCAGCAGATGCTTGAAAAAGAAATCTCAACGCTTGTCAAAGAACGAAATGATAAAAAAATTAAGATTGAATGGCAATTCTCTATTCAAAAAGCCAGAACCAAACTTAACAGACACTACAAAAAGGTAAACACCGATAATGAAAAAATTATAGAAACTTAATTAACACTGT
>JAYTTM010000121.1:0-2489 GCA_043745055.1 Chitinophagaceae bacterium
CGTACTTAAGTGATTCAAACTCATCTTAAATCTAAGTTTATAGGGTAGAACGTTTAAAAGTTTAGATGAAGACTAAATAACCAATCAGATGACTACCCGCAATTAGGTGTAACAAAGTAATTTACTATAATTATAATAATGCATCTACATTATAAATCTACTGTAGAGCCGTAGGCTCGCATATATTTTGTAGCAACGGAATTCAATCCGTTGCACTTTACGAAAACAATCGTATGAGAGCCGTAGGCCCGGCTCATATTCTGTTGTGGCGGAAAGTCATCAAACCATTAATACTGCAGCATTATTTTGCTAAATCAATCTTTACCTTTTTGCCTTTGATCTTTTCATTCTTGATCAATTCCATAGCAGCACCTACTTTTAATTTTCTAACAGCTACAAAAGAGAAAAAATCTTTTACTTCAATTAAACCAATTTCATCTTGTTTAAGTAGTCCTATTTTAGATAAAAAACCTACAATATCTATTTTATTTACTTTGTCTTTTTTGCCGGCAGCAATAAATAAAGTTGACCATTTTGGTTTTTCCGGCAATTCAGTATCTTCTGGAAGAATTAAATCTGTCACTTCATTGTTGATATATTTAGGTCTATATTCTCCTTTTCCAATAATTAAAACTATTTTACCTCCAGCCTCCATACGGGCAGTTCTGCCGTTGCGATGAGTATAAATGGCTTCGGTTGGAGGCAAATCATAATGCACTACGTATTTAATATCCGGAATATCCAAACCTCTTGATGCCAAATCGGTTGTGATTAGAATGGAGGAACTGCCATTTTTAAATTTAGCAAGGGCGCTTTCCCTTTCCTGCTGTTCCATGCCTCCATGGTAGAAGACATTTACAATGCCCTGTTCTTTTAAATAGTTGCTAGTCTGCTCAACTGTATCCCGGTGGTTGCAAAACACGATGGCCGACTTATTATTGACATGACAAATAAATCTGAAAAAAATATCAAACTTTTCTTTTAATTCAGATTTTAACTCAATGATTACCAGAGAATCATATACATCTTTTTCAATTAAAATAGTATTGGTAAAATTTAATTGAACTGGATTATCAAAACTGATGAAATCAGGTATAGAAGCGGCCTCTGTAGCAGAGGTTAAAATCTTTCTATTTACAGAAGAAAGCGATTTTACAATAAAAGTCATTTCATCTAAAAAGCCTAATTCTAATGACTTATCAAATTCGTCTAATATTAAAGTAGCAATTAATTCTGTCGAAAAATTATTTCTTCTAAGATGATCCGCAATTCGCCCGGCTGTGCCAATTATTACTGCAGGAGCCTGCACCAGGTTTTTTTCCTCAATCTCCCTTTTATGGCCACCATAACAGCAGGTTACTTTGTATCCGGTTGACATTTTCCTGAACACTTCGTCTATTTGCAAAGCAAGTTCTCTCGAAGGCACTAATATCAGCGCCTGTACATTTTTAACATCGGGTTTTAATAATTGCACCAGTGGTAGCAAAAAGGCCAGGGTTTTACCGGAGCCGGTTGGGGAAATTATCTGTACATGGTTATTTTCTTTAACGGTTTCAATGGCAGCAAGCTGCATTTCATTTAAGGCCTCAATTTTTAAACCGGCCAGTATTTTTTCTGTGGAAATATTTTGTTCTTGCATTTCGGTAAAATTAGAAGTAAATTAGTAAGAGTTCTTTTTTTTATTACACTTAAACTATCAAGACATGGATATCCTTCACAAATTTGAACATTGGGGCGATGCTCATCACCCAAAATGGCTAGACATTATTCGGATCATTTTGGGAATTTTTCTCTGTTACACAGGAATAGTTTTTCTGCAAAATATGAGTCTTGTAACTGGTCCGCTTTCTACAAAAACATCGTTTGGTGCCTTTTCTGTTATTGTTTTAAGCCATTATGTAGTATTTGCTCATATACTTGGAG
Source organism: Chitinophagaceae bacterium (assembly GCA_043745055.1). Taxonomy (GTDB): domain Bacteria; phylum Bacteroidota; class Bacteroidia; order Chitinophagales; family Chitinophagaceae; genus Ferruginibacter. The sequence goes on from JAYTTM010000121.1 coordinate 1,924, forward strand.
GTCTTTTAATGGTGGTAGGCTTTTTAACAAGGTTTGCCTGCCTGATACAGATTCCAATTATGCTTGGTGCTATTATATTTATCAATTCAGCCAGCGATGTTTTCAGGCCATATTCGGAGTTATTTTTATCGATTTTAATTTTGCTTTTACTCATTTATTTTCTGATTGTTGGCAATGGGCCGTGGGCTATAAAACTTAAAGAGGAAAAAGAATGGCAGCCCTGATAAATTGAATTGTGTTTTTGGATTTCTTAAGCCAATTATGTTATAAGATATTGGCATTAGGATGTTATAATTAAATTCTTGAACAGATATTTTTGATAACCAAATTATTAAGAGTTAATAATTTATTTAAATTGCCTATAATTAATATTATGTTAAACAGGATATGAGTAATCATCTTCAGTTTGAATATTCACAAAAAAAAACAGGCTACTTAAAAAGTAGCCTGTCCTATTAAAATCATTCAATAAAAATTCTATTCGTAATCTGGTGTTGGATCGGTTGAATCTTCAGTTGCTATATCTGTATCAGCAGCAGTTTCATTTTCAGGTAAAATAATATCAG
>JAYTTM010000122.1:0-2489 GCA_043745055.1 Chitinophagaceae bacterium
CATGGGCGATCCAATAGCACTGGCCTGTAATTTCACCATTCACAATTGCCCATTCACCCTTCACAATTTAAACGCAGCCCCTGCCCTATGCAACCTGTCGTTAATGGCTCTGCCAATTCCTTCATGGGGGAAAATTTCAGCAAGTATTACATCAAAGGCTAATTGATCTATTTTTCGCAGCGCTGCAAATAAATTTTTTGCAGCTTCTGCTAACAATCCATTAGGAGAAAGTACAAATTGTTGCTGCGTAGGAATATCTTTAAAATGCCGGGTAAAACTAATAACCGCCACCTTTTTATCATCCCATTCAGGCAGCATTTTTTCTATATTTCCGGTATATAAAGGGGTATGGGGTGCATAATGAGACTTTAATTGACCGGGAGTTTCGGGAGTTAATGAATCAATCTCCGTGGCAGCTATTACTTTTTCATTCAAAATTTCTTCAATGGCTTCAATACCAATACCTCCTGATCTGTAAAGTACTGCATGTCCGGCTTCATTAAATCCAACAATAGTAGATTCTACTCCAATAATTGCCGGCCCTCCATCTAAAATATAAGGAATTTTACCACCTAAACTTTCCAAAACATGAGCTGCTGTTGTTGGGCTGATATATCCAAATGGGTTAGCGCTAGGTGCTGCTAAAGGAAAATTGAGTAGCTCCAATAACTTTAAAGTTAAAGGATGATTGGGAATCCGGATGGCCACTTTATCACTACCGGCTGTTACCAAATCTGAAATAATATTTTTTTTGGATAATAAAAATGTGATAGGCCCTGGAGTAAATGCTTTGGCTAATATTGCAGCTTTTTTTGGGATTTCCTCAACATACAACGCAACTTTATCCCAACTGCTGCAGTGAATAATTAATGGATTGAATGTAGGCCTGTTTTTAGCTTCAAATATTTTAACGACAGCTCCTTCATTTAAAGCATTGGCTGCTAGTCCATAAACGGTTTCTGTTGGTATTGCTACCAGTTCATCTTGTTCTAAAAGCCTCTTTGCCCTGTAAATATCGTTGCCTGTTAATGTCTGCATCTTAATTTAAAATACAAATATAAATGGCTTAATCAGGATATTATTCTCTTTAATACTTTGTTTCGATTTATTATGTTAACTATTGCAACAGAAAGAAGAATTAAAATGTCATTCACTAGATTTGCGATACTTTATGCGTATATATAAATTTTATCTGGTACTTATATTGGGATGTATTTGTTTAAACTCCATTAGCCAAACAACCTGTAACTCATTGGGACAAAATCCTGGTACTGCTTTTCCCGTATGCGGAACAGACACTTTTATGCAGGAATCAGTTCCGCTTTGTGGCGACAGGCAAATACCTACTAAAGGCTGTAGCACTGATAATTTAACCGATAAAAATCCTTACTGGTACAGGTTTACCTGTTTTTCTGCTGGTACCTTAGGATTTAAAATTACCCCAAAAGATCTTGGTGAGGATTACGATTGGCAGTTATTTGATATTACCAATAGAAACCCTGCTGACGTTTACACAGACGAATCTTTATTTGTTGCCTGCAACTGGTCTGGTGAAAAAGGCATTACTGGTGCATCAGCAGATGGCAGCTCGTTAATAGTTTGTGGTACTACTGGGACAAGTGGTTTCAGACCATTGTTTAGCTCTATGCCAAGCCTTCTAAAAGATCACGAGTACATCTTATTGGTAAGTCATTTTTCAGATACGCAAAGTGGTTACAGTTTATCTTTTGGAGGTGCCAATGCAGGCACTGCAAGTATTATAGACCCTTCAGAACCCAATTTAAAATCGGCCCGTGCCATTTGTGATGGCATTAAAATGACGGTTAAACTGAACAAGAAAATGAAATGCAGCAGCCTTAACCCGGACGGAAGTGATTTTACGGTAACCCCTGCCCTGGCGCCCATTATTAAAGCGGAGGGTGTTAATTGTAACAATGGGTTTGATATGGATTCAATTGTTTTAACACTAGCCAATCCTATTCCGCCAGGTAATTACCAAATTACCATTAAAAACGATGCAAATGGCATCAACTTATTAGATAATTGCAACCGGGGAATTCCAGTAGGACAGTCTTTGCCGGTAACAGTATTTCCACTTTTTCCTACACCGATGGATAGTATTAAACCAATTGGCTGTGCGCCAGAAGTATTGGAACTGGTTTTTAATAAGCCCATGTTTTGTAACACAATCGCCCCCGATGGCTCCGATTTTAAAGTGCTGGGAGGCAGTAACCCCGTTACGGTTTTAAAAGCTGCCGGAATTTGCAGTGCAGATGGCTTTACTAATATTATACAGGTTACACTTACCAAACCATTGCAAACAAAAGGTATCTATCGTATTGAATTGCACATTGGTACCGATGGTAATACTATTTTAAATGAATGTGGAAAAGAAACGGCAGCAGGATCATTTATCAATTTTAATGTTAAGGATACGGTATCTGCTGATTTTACTTATGCTGTAAAATTGGGTTGTAAAATTGATACCA
>JAYTTM010000123.1:0-2488 GCA_043745055.1 Chitinophagaceae bacterium
ATTACCGAATTTAAAATTTGATTTATTGAACTATGGGTTATCAACGTGTAGGTACTCCCCTAACTCAATTACTTCATCTTTAGTAAAAATAAAACTAAGTGGAACCTTACCGTAAAAAGAAGCCCATTGGCTAAAAGTACTAGGCGGGCCAATAATTCCATCGCATGCGGCCATGCAATAAAGATCTGTAATAAAATGCCTGCGGGCTGCAAATATTTTTAAGGAAGCCGGAAAGTTAATTGGATTGATAACATCATTAGAGCAAATAAAAAATACACAGGATTTTCCCTTATTCTTCATCTGTTGCTGAATCTGCATCATTTTTTCTGCATACACTTCATCAGCATAAAACCAGCGACCGCCATTATACCGGATATAGTCGCCACGCCTTATATGCACGGCAATTACAACATCAGCTACAGCTTTTATTTGCTCCATTTCTTTAGCAACCTCATTTCTATATTTTTCAATTGGCGTAAAAAATTGCCTTATTGAATCACTGTGCTTAAGCAGGTTTGGATGATCTCTAAAGGTCCATCCTTGCACAATCACTTTTTTATTTTTTGCCTCTTCAATAAAAGCAGGGTCATTCAGCTTGAAGTTGAAACCACTTTTATCGTTGGTTTTAAAAATCCGGTATAAAATATACCAGGGTGTTCGGGTAAAAAATTTGTGCGTTATATCAGCCCATAAACGAAACAATCTGCTAAAAGCCCGGTCTGAAAAATGGTTTTTAAAAATGGTTGTGCTTATAAGATGACCGTTAAAATCATTCTTGCTGGTTGCTTCAAAAAAAGAAGTGAATTCGTCAAACTCAGGATTGTACAAATGGTATCTGTGTTCAATACTATTAGCAATAAAATGACTAAACAAATAAATTCTGTTTGCCAATTGCCCGCCTTTGTAATTCATTATTACCATAGCTTTTACTAAATATCAATTGTCACATTCAACTAGCCAATTTATTGTTTTGTTAGATTTTTATTTGCAGCTATTGTCAGTTCCCCTTCTTCAAACCAGGAAAAATTATTGTCTCGCAATACTTGATGTATATACTGTCTGTCAGCAAGATCATCATGTATTTCAATGGCTAAGTATTTTGTGATGCTTAATAACTTGCCGACCTTTTCTTTGTCTTCAAATAATTTAGTTTCACTTCCTTCAATATCAATTTTCAAGATATCAATTAACCCATAATTACTAAGTTGCGGCAGGTTTAAAATGTCTATTGCTCTAAGACTTGTTGGCACTGCGCTTTCTTCTACATAAAATCCCCATTCCTGTCCTTTAGACTTATCCTTTTTGAGTTCCAAAAAACAATCATGCGACCATACGCCGGCTAAAATAATTTCAGCATCAGTAATATTGTTTGCAGTAAAATTTAAGTTGATTTGTTCAGCATTTAATTGATCCGGCTCAATAGCTAACAGGTAAGCCTCCCGAAAAAATGATTTTAAAAAAACACCCGTATATCCCACATTAGCCCCTGCATCTACAATTAATTTAATTGCATTAAAATCATTGTTTTTTTCTATCAGTCTTACAAGCGGCATATACTCCATCTTTTCAAATATCTGTCTAAAAACAAAAACATCGCTACTTGGGGCATTGCGAACATAACATTGAAACGATTGATTATCCATGTTGGATTTAATAAGTAAACTTCCGGAAGATTCTTCCAGTACAACAACAGGCATCGACGCCTTAAGGCGAAAAAAGTTTTTCCAGAAAATATCTGAAGCATTAATTGATGCGCCCCATAAAAAGCCCGAATGCTTTTTTAAATAATATTGAATAAAGAATTGAGGTGATTTTTTCATAACGAAATAAAGGTAACCTATTAATTTTTTTACCAACAGGACAATAAGAAACGGCTAATATACCCCTTGAATAGAAATAAAACAATTAGCTGATTGAAATGTCATATTGCTTTTCACTTTTAACAATCATTTTTTTACAAACGGCTCTTGTAAGTTGCTGTTTTCTTTAAATAAATTATTTGTATATTTTTATCAGTTTTATAGCCTCAACAGATAGCTGCATAAGTAAATTTTAAAAAAGACAAAGCCTCCAATTGCCATCTTTTTTCTTAGTAGATTTGTTATTAACAACACCATGACTATGCGGAAGATAAAAGTAAAATTTGTTGACTTTTGGGCAAGTTTTGATCCTGATAATAATTATTTCACCAATGCTTTAAAAGGGAAAATAGAAGTAGAAATATCTAATGATCCTGAAATTTTATTCTTCTCTTACTTTGGCACTTCGCACCTGCAGTACACATGCCATAAAATTCAATTTCTGGGAGAAAACGTTGCTCCGGATTTCAGGATTGCAGATTATGCCATTTCGTTTGATTATCTGCAAGAGCCCAATCATCTGCGGCTGCCATTATACGTATTGTTATTTGACGGAAATAAGAATCTGGCGAATTTTCTACAACAAAAAACAGCAGCAGCAATCGACGAGCTGGTGAAAGAAAAAACAG
>JAYTTM010000124.1:0-9166 GCA_043745055.1 Chitinophagaceae bacterium
CGCTGCACCACTTTTACAAAATTGCCACTGGCATTATCCGGAGGCAACAATGCAAATTTTGATCCTGTAGCAGGAGAAAAAGAAGTTAACGTTGCTTCAAAAGGATGACCTGGAAATGCATCTGCATGCACCGTTACTTTTTGCCCAATCCTCATTTTTTCAAACTGCGTTTCTTTAAAATTTGCAACCACCCATATATCATTGCTCAACACAATGCTGAATACACTTTGCCCCGGCTGTAAAAACTGGCCTTCCTGAATAATAACTTTAGATACCATCCCCGATTCCTGTGCAATAATTACTGCATAAGAAAGATTCAGCTTAGCTTCGGCAATCTCCACTTCCCGTTGTTTAATGATGGCATTGGCCACCCCAATTTGTGAGGAAGTAGCATTGCTCTGCGATGTTACTGTATTGATTTGTTGAGCTACCTGATTTTTTTGGGCAACCAATATCTGCAGTTGCTTTTCTGCCAATTGTTTCGCTGCCTCCGCCTGCTCAAATTGTTGTTGTGTAATAGAATGATCTTTTATAAGATTGGCATAACGGTCGTAATCTTTCGAAGTTCTCCCGGCATTTATTTTGGCTGATTCAATTTGTGCATCGGCAGTAGATACGCCCGCTTGTGTGCTGGAGATGGTTGCTTTAGATGCATTGGTAGTTGCCTGTGCCACTGCTAAATTGGTGTGGGCTGTTGCCAACGCTGCCTCTGCCTGTAATACTTTTAATGCCAAATCTCTGTCATCTAATATTACCAGTGTATCACCCTTTTTAACCTGCTGATTGTCTTTTACCATCACCGCTTTTATAAAGCCTGCAACTCTAGGAATTACCGGGCTTATGTTGGCTTCAATCTGTGCATCATCGGTTTCTTCATGATACCTGCTATGATTGTATTTATTAAATCCAAACCAGCCGCCACCTATCACCAGCAACGCTAAAACAATAATAAATCCTTTACTACTTTTTTTTGGAGCAGCGGCTTCGTTGTTTTTGGAGGCTTGTTGTGGTTCTACATTTTGTTCCATATAATTTCTGTTATGTTAGTGTTAGTTGTTGATTAATTATTTAAAGCGCCGGTTACCTGCAACAGTTTGTTATATGCCAAAAAGGAATCTGCCTTGGCATTGGTTACACCCAGGTTAGATTGTAGTAAAGCAACATCAGCTTCCAGTAATTCTGTTGTGGTTGCCAGCGCATTATCGTATTTGTTTTTGGTAACCCGATAATTTTCTGTTGCCTGCAACACCGCTTTTTCGTATACCTGAATTTTTTTCTCACTTACTAAATAAGTTTGGTAAGCCTGGTTTACCTGCATCCGGATATTATCATTTAGCAACGCTTCGCCCAACTGCAATTGTTGTACTGTAAGCGTTGCTTGCTGAATAGTAGTTTTTGTTTTCCACAAAGAAGCAAGATTGTATTTAACCCCAATCCCTACATTTACTGCATTGGTAATCGTTAATAATTTGGGTATATCTGCAGCTATATAACCGCCGGTTAAAGCAATGGTTGGATAGTAATTGCTTTTAGCATTTTTAATGCCTGTTGAAGCTGCATTTTTGCGAAAGGATGCAGCGCCAATATCCTTGCGTTCTTTCAAGGCTTCCTGCTCGTATTCATCCAAAGTTTTAACAGATGTTGGCAAAGACAAACCGGTTTTATCCGGAATAAGTAAAGTCTGCTCCGGCAGGCCCGTCATCAGGTTCATATTTACACAGGCAATTTTGTAATTGCTTTCTGCATCCAGCAGTGCTAATTCTATATTGGAAGATTGCAGTTCTACTTTCATCAAATCGTTCCTTGGCAATAAACCATTCTTCTCCAGATTGGTAAAATCCTTTACCCTTTGTTGAGATTGTTGCAGGTTTTCTTTCACCAGTGTAATGGCTACTTGAGCTTTATACAAATTGATGCAGGCATTCACCACATTAAGTATCACCAGCTGACGGTCGTTTTCACCATCCAGTTTTACGGCCTGCTCCAGGTATTTGGCGGATTCTATTCCGTACTTCAATCTCCCGCCGGTGTACACAGGTAATGAAATATTTGCTATGCCGTACATAAGCACATTAACAGCAGGTGTGCCCCCTGTATTTGATCCCGACTTTAAGTCGATATTAGGTTGAAAAGGTAAGTACAAAAAATTGGCGCCGATACTTGCATCCGGCTGCTTTTTTTCATACGCTTCTTTAATGGCGGCAGCAGCCACTTCCATTTTAATTTTATCCAATTTGAGTGTTTTGCTATAATTCAGCGTTAAATCAATTGCTTCTTTCAAAGTAATTGTTCTGCTTTCCTGTGCCACTAAGTGCTGTATTACCAACAGCATTCCTGCAAAAATGATTAGTAGTTTATGCTTCATTTGTTAGTATTGCTTTAAATAAGGTTTTGATATGAGTGCTTAATTTTCTTTTGAGCGCTAATTGATATTCTTCGTCGGTTAGGGCTTCACTATTGGTAAACTCTTTGTAATGCTCTTTGTTAAGGATGGATTGCCATACCGTTCCAATCATTGTATTCAGCATCATCACCACATCTACCTTCCTCTTAAAAACTCCCTGCTGTTGTCCTTCTTTTATCAGCTCTGTAATCAATTCTGCGTTGCGTACTTTCAGTTGCTTTACTTTTTTAAGTATTGCAGCATTGGTATTGCTTACCTGCTCGCAAATCATTATGCGGTAAAACTGCTGACTTTGCATTACCCTTTCTATATGCTCATCTATAAGGATATTTACCTTTTGCATAGGGGTAAGTTTATTGTCTTGTAACAAAGCTTCTACCCTCATTTGAACCCTGCCAATTTTAACCTCAAAAATGGCTTCCATTAATTTTTCTTTGGAGCCAAAGTAATAAGAAATCATCGCCACATTTATACCAGCTTCTTCGGCAATATCTCTTACAGAAGTGCCATCAAACCCCTTAAGGGAAAATAACCGCTCCGATGTCTCAATTATCTGGAGTTGTTTTTCATTAAAATCTGTCATAAAAAAAATTCAAAGTGCAAAACTAAACGATTGTTTAATATTAATCAAACATTTGTTTAATTTTTTTTATAAAAGCTATTTATGATAATCAAAAAATATCCGCCAACCCAGACATCAGCTATCAGCCTGCAGCAGATTTATAAATTTGAAAAGACTTTGTCATTAAAACCGCCGACAGGGTTTGCAACCGCTGTCGGGGTTGCAAAATAATTAACTCAAACAGCTTCTTAGTGTGATAAATCTTTTAATTAGATTTGGAAAAATTTACGTTTATGCCATTTCAAAACAAAACAGTTTTAATTACAGGTGCCTCAAGAGGAATAGGAAAAGCCATTGGCCTAAAACTGGCCGCAGCAGGTGCCAATATTGTAATTGCCAGCAAAAGCATTGAAGAAAACCCCAAACTCGGTGGCACTATTTTTTCTGCAGCAGCAGAGATGGAAGCTGCTGGTGGCAAGGCCCTTGCAGTGCAATGCGATATCAGGTTTGAAGATCAGATTGATAATGTGGTAAACAAAGCCATTGAAACATTTGGCGGTATTGATATTGTCATTAACAATGCCTCAGCAATCAATCTTACCACAACAGAAAAGACGGAACCAAAGCGTTTTGATTTGATGTACGATATTAATGTTCGGGGAACTTTTATGGTAAGCCGTGCCTGCATACCGCATCTTAAAAAATCTACCAATGCTCATATTCTCAACCTGTCGCCCCCCATTAATATGGATATGAAATGGTTTGCAAACCATTTGGCCTATACCATCAGTAAATACAATATGACCATGATTGCTTTGGGACTAGCTGCCGAATTGGAAAAATACCAGGTTGCTGCCAACACCCTATGGCCACGTACCACCATCGCCACTGCTGCTGTAAATAATTTACTGGGTGGCCAAATGCTAATGAATATGAGCCGTACAACCGATATTATGGCGGATGCCGCTTTTTATATTTTATCAAAATCATCCATCACCTGTACTGGTAATTCTTTTATTGACGAACAGGTGTTGGAAAAGGAAGGCATTACCGATTTGAGTAAGTACTCTGTGGTACCCGGAGCTCAACTGTACAATGATCTTTTCGTTTAAAATTTCTGTTAACAAAAACCCAAATAATTTTTTCTTTTGATAAGCGGTAACATTTCTATAGGTATCTACGTTTAGTTTCGTACCCGAAAATAGGTTCCATATTTTCGGTTGAAACCAAACTGCATAGTGATGAACTTTTTACCATTTAAAGCAACTTGCTTTTGCCTGTTACTTTCTGTATCAGCCTTTTGCCAGATTGTGAAAAAATCTATAACGGCAAAACGAATAAATACCGCTATTACTATTGACGGTAAGTTAAGTGAAGCTGCATGGAAAGATGCTGCCGTAGCAAATAATTTTATTGCACTTAGGCCTACTCCTTTTCAACCTGAAATTGCTGACAACGCATCGGAGGTTTATTTTTTATACAACGATGAAGGTGTTTATGTAGGAGGTTATTTTCATGAAAAAAATAAAGACAGCATTGCAGCCGAACTGGTAGGCAGGGATGGCTTTGGCAACAATGATTTTGTAGGAATTATTTTGGATACTTATAACGATAAATTAAATGGTTTTGAATATTTTACTACGCCATTAGGTGAGCAATTTGATGCCAAACAATCTCCCAATACCAATGGCGACAATGAAGATTTTAGCTGGAATGCAGTATGGAAAAGCGCTGCAAAAATCCAAAATGATGGCTGGACTTTTGAAATGTTTCTGCCCTATTCTGCCATTCGTTTTGGCAATAAAAAGGTGCAGGACTGGGGATTGAATATTATACGCAAAAGACAAAAAAGCGGTCAGCAATTATTCTGGCAAAGTATTGATCCCAATGTAAACGGATTTTTAACCCAGGAGGGAATGCTTACCGGTTTACAGGATATTAAGCCACCGCTTCGTTTGCAATTCTCCCCCTATTTTTCGGCCTACCAAAATCATGATGATAATGCAACTGGTGCCGTCTCTAAAAACACTACCAGCTTTAATGGTGGCATGGATGTTAAATACGGCATCAACCAGGCCTTTACATTGGATATGACTTTGATACCTGATTTTGGCCAGGTGCAAACAGATAACCGCATATTAAATTTATCACCGTTTGAACAAAAATTTGCCGAGAACAGAACTTTTTTTACTGAGGGTTCTGATCTGTTTGGTAAGGGCAATTTATTTTATAGCAGACGAATTGGAAGGGTGAATGATGGGCCATTGCACTATTACGAACTGGGTGATGCCGGCACACCCGTTAACGATCATGAATTTGTAAAAAACAATCCAAAGCAGGTAAAATTATTGAACGCAACTAAAATAAGCGGACGAACTCAAAAAGGGTTGGGTATTGGATTTCTTAATGCAATTACCAAACCACAATATGCTATAATTGAAAATAAAAGCAACGGCACAGAAAGAAAATTCGAAACAGATCCGCTCACCAATTACAATGTGATGGTGCTTGATCAAACATTAAAAAACAACAGTAGCATTTCCCTGGTAAACACCAATGTATGGCGCAGTGGTAAAGATTATGATGCCAATGTAACCGCTGCTTTATTTGATTTCAACAACAAAAAAAATTCATGGAATGTTGGTGGCAATGTTAGCATCAGTAATTTGATGGGTGTTAATAATAAAACCATTACCGGCTATGCTCATTCTCTATATTTTGGTAAAACCAGTGGCCGTTTTAATTTTCAGGTGTTTCAGGAATTATCTAACAACAAATATGATAAAAGTGACCTTGGCTATTTTACCAACAACAACTCAATGGAACAAGGATTTTGGGCAGGATACAACTGGATAAAACCAACTAAATGGTACACCCATTTAAGACTAAACGGAAGCTTTTGGTACAGCCGGTTGGTTTCGCCTATTGATATACTAAAGAGAAGTGAATACATGTATCAAAACGCTGGATTTAATATAAGAAGCAATGCACAACTCAAAAATTTGTGGTGGGTTGGCGCCAATATTAATGTGGGTGCAGCCAATCATGATTTTTATGAAGCAAGGGTACCCGGAAGAGTTTTTAATAACAAAGGCAGGATCAATTTATACACGTTTTGGAACAGTAACGAAGCAAAACAATTATCCTGGGGCGGCAACTTTTTTACCGGCACAGGGGGCGTTTTTAATAGAACAAGTTTAGGGTACGGACTAAATGGTAAAATCAGGTTTAGCAGTAAGTTTTCCATCGACAATGCTATTAGCATCGAGAACCATCAAAACAGTGCCGGGTGGGCAGCTACTATCAGTGGCGGGTTGCAGCCTGATACAGTAATTTTTTCCAGAAGAACGCTTACCACAGTTGAAAATATTTTAAACCTTAAATACAATTTCAACAACCGCATGGGGCTTACCATCAGGGCAAGACATTACTGGAGCAAAGTAGATCCCGTACAATTTTATGAGCTGGATAAATATGGTAATTTACAAATCCCCACCAACCCTTTTACAAAAAATGTAAAACAGAATTATAACTTTATTAGTGCAGATATGGTGTACACCTGGCAATTTGCGCAGGGAAGTTTTGTCAACATCGTTTGGAAAAATATTTCCGAAAGTTTTAACCGGGCTTTTGAAAAAAACTATGTTTCCAATTTAAAGTACACGGTGAATGGTCCACAGTTTAACAGCCTTTCTTTAAGAGTCATTTATTTCCTTGATTATCTCACAGAAAAAAACAGGTTGAAAGCAAAAAAGATATAGAAAAAAGATACAGAATAAAATAGAAAAGGGGTAACAAAAATGCACATTTTGTTACCCCTTTTTCTTAAATATAATTAATGCCTACCAGCCCAATACCCAGGCAAAAATCAATGGCACTACAATGGTGGCATCGCTCTCTACAATGAATTTTGGTGTGTTGATGTCCAGCTTACCCCAGGTAATTTTTTCATTAGGTACAGCGCCACTGTAACTTCCATAAGAAGTAGTGCTATCACTCACCTGGCAAAAATAACTCCAGAAAGGTACATCATGCCATTCCAAATCCTGGTACATCATCGGCACAACACAGATAGGAAAATCACCGGCAATACCGCCGCCAATTTGGAAAAAACCAACGCCTTTGCCAGCGGAGTTATTCCTGTACCATTCCGTTAACCAAACCATGTATTCAATTCCGGTTTTCATGGTGCTTGCCTTCAGTTCATTTTTAATAATATAGCTGGCAAAAATATTTCCCATGGTGCTGTCTTCCCAGCCTGGTACTACAATCGGAATATTCTTTTTAGCCGCTGCCAGCATCCAGCTGTTTTTGGGATCTATTTCATAATACTGTTCCAACACGCCGCTCAGCAACATTTTGTACATAAACTCATGCGGAAAATAGCGCTCACCTTTGTTATCAGCATCTTTCCATATTTCATGAATGTGCTTTTGTAATCTACGGAAAGCTTCCTCCTCCGGTATGCAGGTATCTGTAACCCTGTTGTAATGGTTCTCCAGCAAATCCCACTCTTCCTGCGGACTTAAATCCCTGTAGTTGGGCACTCGCTTGTAATGACTGTGCGCCACTAAATTCATGATGTCTTCTTCCAGGTTGGCGCCGGTGCAACTTATGATGTCCACCTTGTCCTGCCGTATCATTTCAGCAAGGCTCAATCCAAGCTCAGCGGTACTCATAGCCCCTGCAAGGGTAACCATCATTTTACCACCTTCAGTTAAATGGGCTTCGTACCCTTTGGCTGCATCCATTAATGCGGCAGCATTAAAATGCCTGTAATGATGTTCAATGTATTGCGACACGGGTCCTTTAGTCATGTTGATTTTTTTAGATGGCAAAAGTAATTTTTTTTATGAACCCGGCAGCGTAAATTCTGTGAAGCTTTGGTGGCGTCTCACTCCCGTCCGAATGGCGTTCAGCCGGTCGGGCTTCTACAGTATATCTTTATTAAACTATTATTAGAGCGACGATTGCGGTACCTAAACAAAGTGGTCTTAATTAAAATTTCTACAATTAATAAAACTTTTGCTGTAAGTAGCGTAAAATATTAAAAAAAATACAAGACTAGAATTCATTCAAATCAGGAACCGCTGAGTAAAAAAATATAAATGTAAAAGTTAACAAGCCAAAGTTAAGTGCCGTCCTGAGAGGAATTTGCTCTGCTCTAATCACAGCCGTAATTTGTAATAGTATCGATTGTACTTCCGTTAAACCTCGCTTGCAAAACTATTTTTGGTGGCTGGTTTTTCTGTCCATCGAAAGAGTTTCAAGACAATGCAGTAAACTCAAATTAAAATGTAACAAAATTTATTTTTTGAATTACTGGTAAATAAACAATCAATCCATTGTTGTAATAACATAAATTGTTCACCCCATAAGCAATATACATTGTCCAGCCCTGCTTTTGTAAATACTTTTATTGGCGGTAGTTCTTTGACTTTTATTGACTAAGATTTAATTAAGGCGAAACTCCGTCAAGCAAAGTTCTTTGTGGCTCCAGGGAATGTGCTTAACAGCATAATTATCTAACGCTCCAATAACGTCCTTAGAAACTTCTTTTTCCAAATCATTGTACACTACAAAGTTTTTTATTGGTGTTTCTCTAGTTTGATTGATGTCATTAAATGCCATTATTGAAGAAAGTATAGTGTCTTTTTTTGCAGTGTTTATGGCCTTAATTAATCTTTCAGGTTTATTTTTTGAAGCAGGAATTAGAAAGTCAATATTATGGTCGAAACCACTTTTACCAGTCAATTTAATGTCTTTGGAAAAAAAAATATCATTGCTCTTAAAGTATAGATCAACGTCTTCCTTAAATAAAGAGTAAACTGTTTCTTGTGCCAAATTAAACATATCGTTCACAGCTAAAATTGCCTGTAACAAATAATGTTTCTTTTGTCCGATATTTTGTGGATTTGCATCAACATACAGTTCGTCATTGCCATTCATTTTTACTCCAAAACCACTTAACGCAGTTTTCAAAATGCTTTCTCTTTTTGGAGTATTTATTTCAAATCCGGACATTTTTAGGTCCGCAATGGTGTAACCATTATCAGTCAATTTTAAGTTGCCATTTGTCTTTAAAAGATAAATATCTAAATGGTCATTATGTCGGTCAAGAAATGGTGTAGATATGGAACATACCTTTCCTTCCTCCACTGCCTTTGTGACTGTGTTGTCCTTTATCCATTTAAGGTATT
>JAYTTM010000125.1:0-2483 GCA_043745055.1 Chitinophagaceae bacterium
TATTATGAAAGATATTTTTTCCAAAAAAACAGCATGGGCTACTATCTATTTTATAGCTGGTATGATTTTAATGGGCGGGATTTGGGAACTTATTTCCCGGCTAACCAAAAATGAAATCCCGTCACCCGCATCTACCTGGATTGTTTTTAAAGAAGTTATGCAGAACCCCTTTCAAAATGATCCCGATACAAAAGGTATTGGTACAAAATTATTGAGTTCACTGCGCCGTGTAGGCATTGGTTTTGGGCTGGGTAGTTTAATTGCTGTGCCATTGGGTTTGATCATGGGGTCGAGCAAAACGGTTATGCATATTTTCAATCCCATTGTACAGTTGCTGCGCCCAGTTTCGCCATTGGCTTGGTTCCCGCTGGGTCTTGCCATCTTTCATGATTCACCATCGGCCAGCATATTCATGATTTTTATTTGTGCCTTATGGCCCACTGTTATCAATACGGCTTTTGGTATTTCAACCATTCCGCAGGATCATAAAAATGTAAGTAAAGCTTTTGGGTTTTCGCGGTGGACCTATCTCACAAAAATCATGTTGCCATTTTCGTTACCACATGTGATTACAGGATTGAGGCTTTCGATCGGCGTTGCCTGGATGGTAATTGTTGCCGGTGAAATGCTTTCTGGCGGTATTGGCCTGGGCTATTTTGTGTGGGAAGAAGGGTTTAACGGGGGTAGCGTGGCAAAAATATTAGTGGCCATAATTATTATCGGTGTCGTGGGGTTATTGTTAGACAAGTGTTTTACTTACTTACAAAAAAAGTTTACATACGCTTTGTAATAAATAAAACTGTAAATAAAATTTTCAACCGCTACATAAATAAATGTATATGAGCAGCACACCAACCATACTTTCAGAAACAGTTTCAGCAAGTGCCATTGCACAAGCTGAAAAAATATTATACCCTATTCTGAACCCAGTAAATAGTATTGAGATAAATGAAGTAACTGTAAGCTTTAAAACGCCTAAAGGTATTTACACAGCCGTGCAGGATATCAGCCTTTCAGTAAAAAAAGGAGAGATCGTTTCATTTATCGGCCACTCGGGTTGTGGTAAATCTACTTTGATGGGAACGGTTAGCGGCATGGTTACACCAACCACAGGTGAAGTATTTGTAAATGGGAAATTAGTAACCAAACCGGGGCCAGACAGGGGAATTGTATTCCAGAATTATTCACTACTTCCCTGGATGAGCGTTTACAAAAATATTTATGTAGCAGTAGATTCCGCGTTGACTGGAAGATCTGAAGCAGAGAAAAAAGAATTGATAGAAATGAACCTCACCATGGTAAACCTCTGGCCGCATAAAGATAAACTGCCAGGCCATTTATCAGGTGGTATGAAACAACGTGTGGCGATTGCCAGGGCATTTGCCATCAATCCGAGTATCCTTTTATTAGATGAGCCGTTTGGCGCACTGGATGCACTTACCAAAAGTAATATGCATGTAGAGTTATTAAAACTATGGAACCTCGATAACCGCGAAAAAACGATTGTGATGGTTACGCATGATGTGGAAGAAGCCATCTTTCTATCAGATAGAGTAGTAGTGATGAATAATGGGCCGGAAGCTACTATCAAAGAAATTGTGGATATTCCTTTACATAGGCCAAGGAATAAAAAACAAATCGTTCACGATGAAATCTACATGTCTATTCACGATAAGTTATTGAATCTGTTAATAGATAAGTTTTCAATTGACGACATGTGAATAAAATACGATTCCCATATTTCACTCAACAAATAAAGTTTATGCAACAATCGGAAAACAATCAGCCACTAACCAAATTAAAAATATTTTCTTTTAACAATGTGCAAATGCGCACATTTCATATCAGTTGGCTTACATTTTTTGTTTGCTTTTTTGGTTGGTTTGGATTAGCTCCATTAATGCCAACTATTAGAGGAGACCTTGGATTAACAAAAGCACAAGTGGGTAATACCATTATCGCTGCGGTTTCAGCTACAATTTTTGCACGTTTGTTGATTGGTAGGTTATGCGATACATGGGGCCCTAGGAAAACTTACACATTATTACTTATCATTTGTGCTTTTCCGGTTATGTGTGTTGGATTGGCAAAGGACTACACCAGTTTTCTCTTGTTCAGACTCGCTATTGGTATGATTGGAGGATCATTTGTCATTACCCAATTTCATACATCTATGATGTTTGCCCCATCAATAAAAGGGACTGCTAATGCTGTTTCGGGTGGCTGGGGAAACCTCGGTGGTGGTGTTACCAATATGTTGATGCCGGTGATCTTCGCAGTTATTGTTGGCTTCGGATATACGAAAGCAGAAGCCTGGCGCTATGCGATGATTGTACCGGGTATTTTATTATTGGTGATGGCATTCTTATATTATAGGTATACAAAAGATACTCCTGCAGGAAACTATGATGAAATAAACAAGGTAAAGAAAGTGAAAACAAAAAATGATTGGTCCATTCTTAAAGACACTAGGGTTTGGGCAC
>JAYTTM010000126.1:0-2483 GCA_043745055.1 Chitinophagaceae bacterium
CCGCAAATGTAGGAGGAATTGTGCAGATAAGAGAATGAGGTCCATTTCAAATTCGGAAGCAATTGGATGTTGAAGCGTCAAGTGGTTACTTAGTTTTGCCGTTAAGGCGTTAAGACGTTTTAATTTCATTCAAAACGCTTAATCATTTATAACAGTTGTCAAATACCTTTCAATCAAATATAATTATTATTAACCTTAACCTATCATCAAAAACCCAAACCTATCTTAAATAATTTCAACCATCTTCAGCCTCTTAAATAAACAATTTAGCATACAACCATACAAATGGAGTAGCCACCAACAAGGAATCAAACCGATCTAAAAAACCACCATGGCCAGGCATAAAACTACCACTGTCTTTTACATCGGCCATGCGTTTAATCTTGCTTTCCAGCAAATCGCCGGCGGTGCCAAAGATGGCGCAAATGGCAGCAATGGCAAACCAATGCTGTACTGAAATTTGTTTTGCAACCGGAATAAAATAACCCAGTAAGCCAATCACTATCACACAAAGAATGGCACCGCCGGCAGTACCTTCCCATGTTTTTTTGGGAGATATTTTTGAGAAAGGTGCTTTACCAATTAAAGAACCTACTATGTAAGCCATCGTATCGTTTATCCAGATGGAAAAAATAACAGCAGCTGGTAATAAAGCAGAGAAGCCAATATTTACCCGATATGGATTGGCTAAATCGAAGCTGTCTAAATTGATTTTGGAAGCTGATAGGGTAACCCCCAGATGATAAAGCATCAATACAGGCATCGTTATATAAACCAAGCCCAGCAAACAATAGGGCAAATATTTGTCCTCGTTAATTTTCTTCATCAGTTTTATAAATTCATACCAGCCTCCAAAATGAATGATGGTAAAAAGCATAATAAAACTCCATTCATTATAAAATAAACCCAACAGCATTACTGCTACAAAAATAAGCGCCGTTAACGACCGGGTTTTTAATACTTCTTTATTTATTGCCATTAAATTAGGATTGATTCTTATCTGCTCTTGATTCAATTTCGTTTATAAACGGATTACTGAAATTGTAACCCGGTATCAATACTTCTTTGCCGGGACGGTCGATACTTTTTTTGGCTACTTTATCAAAAAGTATCAACAAACCCACCAGGGCAGCCACACCCAAAAGACCAACCCACAATGGAAAATGTTCATCAATACTGGATGGATTAATTTTTTCGCCTGGTTTGGATGCCATGTATAATGAAGTAACGCCCAGTGCATTGTTTGCAAAATGACCAATGATATTTAACCAGATATTACCGGTACGATAATATACCCATCCCAATAAAAAGCCCAATGCAAAGCGGCTTAAAAAGTCCAAATAAGAACCATGTACAGCACTAAAAATAATGGCCGTTAGTATTATAGCAACGATTGGCTTTTTAAACCAACGGGATAATAAATTTTGTATGGCACCCCTAAAAAGTATTTCTTCAAATAGCGCAGGCAGTAATGCAATTACAATTATCGATATGATATAATCAGTAAAATTGTTCATCCTTGCTATTACAGCAACTTGTTTGTTATAGGTATCTTCTGCTACTTTAAACTGCAGCAGCGTTGCTTTAGACCAGGGCAACATTTCTGTAAACTGCCCCAATGCACCAACCACTGGCAAAGCGGTTAACATAATAAACAACACCACAAGTATTTGTTTTAAATCTATTTCTTTTTTAAATCCAAGGTGCTTATATGCTTTAATATGGCAAACTCTTGCATACAAAAAAGCCGGTAAAAAAAAGATACCGATGGTAGCAATAAACTGCGACCATCTTAAAGCGGTTGCATTTTCCGGCTTTAAAATACTGTCCATAATCTGTGTGGCGCTTACTCCTTTAAGGTTAAAAAAATTGGCTTTGCCCATTAAAGGTATCATGCTTGCCAGGCCACCAATTACAAGACCTGCGCCGCAAAATGCGGTTAAAATTCCTAATTGTCCCCAGTAATTAAACCGGTCGGTTGCATAATACGCCATAGTGATTGCTTATAAGGTTGTAAATTTACAGCCAAATCTAAGTACTTAGTGTTACATTAAAATATACTAAAATAAAAAGCATGCCTTCGATAGGATCTATACAATTACCTGAATTCCCTTTATTACTTGCGCCCATGGAAGATGTGAGTGATCCGCCTTTTCGTGCTGTTTGCAAAGACAACGGTGCCGACCTGATGTACACAGAATTTATCAGCAGCGAAGGGCTTATTAGAGATGCCATTAAAAGCCGCAAAAAGCTGGACATATTTGATTACGAAAAACCGGTAGGCATTCAAATATTTGGGGGCGATGAGGATAGCCTTGCTATGGCTGCAAAAATTGTAGATGTTACCAATCCCGATTTGCTGGACATCAACTTTGGCTGCCCTGTAAAAAAAGTGGCGTTAAAAGGCGCCGGCGCCGGTGTGTTGAAAGATATAGACCTGATGGTGCGCTTAACAACTGCTGTTGTAAAATCTACTTCGTTGC
>JAYTTM010000127.1:0-2479 GCA_043745055.1 Chitinophagaceae bacterium
TTTCGCAAAGGACACCCTTGCTCTTGGCTAAGGATAAGTACTGCAACTCTCGTTCGGGACTTGCACCCTATAGCTAATGAACATGCCTGACACACACAATTAGCCATCCCTGCTAAGGGCTGAATAGCAGTTACAAAAATGGGTTAATAATACTAAGTTGCTTTTCTACAACCAAGCCGTGTTGCATATCTTCGGAGTATAATATGGTGCAGCCGGCTTGTAATGCGGCTGCTACAATAAGGCTGTCGTACCATTGTAATTGGTATCTTTCTTTTATGGCTAATGCACTTATAATGGTGTTTACAGTTATAATTTCTACACTGCAATATTGTTGTAAAACGCTGATATATTCAGCCCTATCCGCATTACCAAAATGTTTATACTTTTTAAAAAGAACATTAATATTTTCGTTTAATACCTGTGTAGATATGATTTGGTTACACTTTAATAATTGGAGTGATTTTATTTTTTTATTGAAAACATCACTCAACAAATACAAACAAATATTGCTCTATCCAAAAAAATATTATCGCTCATTGGCTTCGTCCCTGTTAAATTTAAAATTGCTAAAATCAAGGTTTACGCTATTAAAAAATATCTCTGCTTCTTAAAAAGAATTCTTTTTAAAATCAATAGCATCATTTTTTACAGCAGCATTTGTTTCAATCCATTCTTCATCGTACACAATTGTAACAGATTTTCCAATCCAATTTTCGGGAATATGAAGCAGATAAATTGTACTGGTTGGTATTACAGTTTCTTTTATCATAACTAATAATTAATAACTTAAGGTAAAATAATTTTTGACAATACATCTCAAAATATCTTACAACAAAACTTTCTATGCCTACATTCTCACACTATCGCCAAACAGATATCATGGACTGCGGCCCTGCCTGCCTTATCATGGTTGCAAAATATTATCGCCGCTGTAAGGTTTGCTGAACCAGTCATCTATTTCCGATTTTTGTGTATCCCACTACCTATTGTGTGAGGATTGCTCACCAAATAATTTTTTAAATTTTTGCTGAACGCTTTTTTTAAAAGCTATGTTAAGTTTTGGCATAGTTTTTTCAGATGCTCACCAAACAAAATAATAATTATGAAAAAAAAATGGATGATTTTGGCAACATCAGTTGCTATAGGAATAACTCAGGTGAATGCACAATCTGGAGATGCTGGTAAAAAAAGTAGTCTGCATTTGGGCGCCAGAATTGGTGCAAATCTTTCAAATGTTATCAGGGATAATAGCAGTGTCAATACTACAGGGGCTAAGCTTGGTGCTAATGCTGCAGTATTTTTAGAAATTCCTATAGCAGAAATACTAAGCCTGCAGCCTGAAGTACAGTTTTCTCAAAAGGGCTATAAATCTACAGGTAGTTTTTTGGGTTCTGCATATGAGTACAGGCAAACAACCAATTTTTTAGAAGTGCCTTTACTGCTAAAAATTAAACCATCCAAAAGTTTCGGCATTTTGGCCGGACCTCAGTTTTCTTACCTGATGGCTACCAGCACAAAATTTATTACCAACAATGCCGCTTATGAAAATCTGGTAAAGCAGGACAATGACAATTTGCGTAAAAATATATTGGGTGGCGTAATTGGTATAGAAGCCACCACAAGCAATTTGGTAGTGGATTTGCGTTACAACATAGATTTTCAAACCAACAATGGCGATGGAACATCTTCTACTCCAAAATACAAAAATCAGGTGATTGCATTGAGCATTGGTTTAAGGTTTTAGTGACAACTTTTTTGCTCATTTAATAAATAAATCCGCCCCATAAAGGCGGATTTATTTATTTTAAAAATTAATTGCACGTTCATTTTGCAGTTGCTGATTTTTTTTGCTCAAAGATTTCAGGTGCAAAATTTGTTTTGAAAAAACTTGATTATTCTACGAGCAACATACTGGTTTCTCAAATAAAATACGTTGCCGGTAGAATTTTGAAAAGATACAAAACCGGCTAAAGGAAGAATAATAATTTTTTTATTTTGCAGCAGTAATTAATATGTTGCTACTATTGATAACACCGATAAAAAATGGTATACAGTACAAGAGGGCGATGCAACAATGATGATTAAATAACAAATGCCCGGACCAAAAAAAATTTGTAAACAGCCTACATAATAGACACCGTAAGAATCCCGGTTGGTATATACTGCAGCACTTTAGGCAATATAAGGTTAAATGATTTATTGGCAGCAGTAATAAAGGCTTTCTATCAGTAGGAACCCATTTGTAGTTATTATTGCCATTTAAGAAAATTGCCGGCACTGTAAACCAAAGTGGTGAGAATTTGCAAGGATGGCTTCAACCTAAAGTCTGTTGAGATGCAAAAAGATGTTGGTTACTCATGTACAAATAGACTGTACCGTTTTACCGGATTTTTTTGACCTAAAATAAAAAAGAATTTTTTAGGATCAATTATCTAAAAATATAAAGACTGCCTTTAATGGAGGCAGTCTTTATAAAAAA
>JAYTTM010000128.1:0-2479 GCA_043745055.1 Chitinophagaceae bacterium
CTTGGTAGGAATGCAACCCCAGTTGAGGCAAACGCCACCCAGACTTTCCTTTTCTATTATTGCTACTTTTTTACCTAACTGGCTAGCTCTTATTGCCGCTGGGTATCCACCGGGGCCGCTGCCAAGAACGATTACGTCGTATGCCATGATTTATGATTTGTGATTTTTGATTTGTGAATTGTGATTTGTAATTAATACAAACAGCCAATTTAAAATGGCCAGTTGGTTTGAATCAAATTTTTTTTCTGATTGCAAAGTTAATTTAAAGGAGGTAATACACAAAGTCCAAAACAGCTCAGGCAGTTTTATTTTTTTTCATTTAGTTTTCGTTGTTCTGCAATACTCTTTAACGATTTGATGCTTACGTTTAACTCAAACCCAATCAACAACACCAATGCGTTAATGTAAATCAACGCCATCAGCACTATAATGGTTCCAATAGAGCCATACAATGCGTTGTAGCGGCCAAAGTTGTTTACAAAGTAACTAAACCCCAGCGTTGCCATAATACTTAAAAATGTGGCTACTATGGCTCCCGGCGAAACCAGTTTCCAGCGTTTGTGCACAGCCGGAGCAAATTTATAAATGAATGCGATGCTGTAAAAAACAAGGCCCACAATAAATACCCACCTTATATAAAAAATTATTTCCCTTACTAAAGAACTTGTTACGCCCATCAATTTTAAAACAGCCCCCTGTGTAATAAGTGTAATTAAACAGCCTAATAACAATAAAAACAGCAGGGAGGTTAGCCTGATTGCAACTATCCTGTCGTGAAAAAAGCCTTTGCGTTTTTCAAACCCAATATAATTTTTATTAAAAGACTGCATCAGGCCCATCATAGCATTTGAGGCAAAAAATAGTGCTAATAAAAACCCAAAAGATAACAACCCAATTTTAGAATCATCCAGGAAAGAGTCCACGAATTTTATCAGGTTTACATTGTACACTTTTGCAGGCACTACGTCAATAATTAGTCCATGCAATTGCTCTTTTATGCTTCGTTTGGAAACAAAAGGCAGGTTGGGTATAAGTGTAAATAAGAAAAGGAATGATGGCGGTATTGCCATGATAAAATTATACGAAACGGCAGAAGCCCTTTCCGTAAGTCCAATGGTTTTTACCTGCAGGTAAAAAAAAACCAGTACATCATACAAGGGCACACCTTCAAAACCAGGAAGGTAAACCAACTTGGTTTTACGCAGTAAAAATGCAACGGGAGTTCGGGTTAATATGATGCGTTCTAGTTTATTCAATTGATTGAATGAAGTTGAATGATTTTCAGCTAAACATTTGTTGATTTATACAACAAATAGCAGCTACAATATACAAACTTACTGGCTCCTCCTTTTCATTAAACTATCTAATGCCTGCTGGTAGGCCTTAGCATAACTTAAATGCTCAGTGTAGGTTTCAGCAAAATTAGAGTAGCCGCTGAAATCTGGTTTGGCTACAAAGTACAGAAAGTTGGTAGCAGGAGCATTCAATACAGCATCAATTGTTTTTTGAGATGGCGTACAAATGGGCCCCGGCGGCAAACCGCTTACCTGGTAAGTGTTGTAAGGTGATGGAAAGCTTAAATATTTTTGATAGATTCTTTTTAAAGTAAAATTTTTCATGGCAAATTTTACTGTTGGGTCTGCACCAAGCCGCATACCTTTTTCCATACGGTTAATATAAACACTGGCTATCTTCGCTTTATCTTCTTCCCTGTTAGTTTCCTCTTCTACAATACTTGCCAGGGTATATACCTCCCTCTTTTCAAGATGAAGGGCCGCTGCTTTTTTAATACGATCTTCATTCCAGAATTTCTGCTGCTCATAGAATAGCTTTTTAAAGATTTTTGAAAAAGATGTATTCCAGAGTATAGTATAAGTATTAGGAATAATGGCTGTCATTACAGTATTACTATCCAGGTTATAAGTAGCCAAAGAATCGCTGCTGTTTAAATACGTAATTACAGCATTGGAATCACAGTCAAAGTTGTTCGATATCTTTTCTGCCAGATCTTCTTTTG
Organism: Chitinophagaceae bacterium; assembly: GCA_043745055.1. Classification (GTDB taxonomy): domain Bacteria; phylum Bacteroidota; class Bacteroidia; order Chitinophagales; family Chitinophagaceae; genus Ferruginibacter. The sequence continues at coordinate 2,018 of JAYTTM010000128.1, forward strand.
TCCTCAATTTGGTAATTACAAGATTTACCGGTGTCTGCCTTCCCGATCGGAGTGTTCTCAAAATAGTATACATACTGGCATTTTTTTCAAATACAAATCTTCCCGCCTTAATGCTTTCATCATACTTAAAAAGCTTTGCAACAATTTTAAAAGTGCGGTTATGTTTCACAAAACCAAACTTATCTAAATTACGCTCCACTGTTGAAAAACTACTGCCGGCCTTTATATAAAAGCTTTTTTTTGATTCTGTAAAGCTGGTACTGGGTCCAAATGTCCACCATGCTACCAATGCAGCAGTAAACAAAATAAACAGCAACGATATAGTGAATATTCTTTTCAAGGGAATCAATATTTATATTTTTTACAACAATTATATACAAATTAAAATAAAAAACCCCGCCAAAAAATTGACGAGGTAATAAACTTAACTATACCAAATTACTTATTTTGTTTTAGGAGAAT
>JAYTTM010000129.1:0-2478 GCA_043745055.1 Chitinophagaceae bacterium
ATCAAGGGCCCGGTATTGGAGCCTCAGCTAAGTTTTAATATAAAGCTAAAAGAAAAAGTTGCCGGGGTAAGTGCCGATCTGGCAACCACCATTGATAACAAATTATTACAATTGCGGGGCGATGCTTCCCAAATGAACAAAGAAGTATTTGGTCTTTTGATAATGGGCCGGTTTATTGGTGAGCAAAGCAAAGACTTTTTTGCCAGCAGTGGCTCTGGAGGCGGCCTCCAGCCAGAGCAGGTAGTAAAAGAAAGTGTTAGCAGGTTTTTAAGTGACGCTGTTAATCAACTGGCAGCCGATTTAATAAAAGGGTTAGATATTAACGTGAATTTAAAAACAGTAGACGATTATTCCACAGCTACTCAGCGTACAGATTTAAGTATCGATTTATCAAAACGATTATTAAATGATCGCCTTACCATATCGGTTGGTAAAGACTTTACTATTGAAGGAGATGACCCGTTAGCCAGAGGTCAAAACAACGATAACCTTAAATTTTTACCCGATGTATCCACTAGTTACAAACTTTCAAAAGACGGTAAATATGCTATGAGGCTTTACCGTCGTAACCAATACGAAGCAATTATGGATGGCTATTTTACTGAAACGGGAGCTGCATTCACCTTTAGCGTAAACTATAATCGGTTTAAAGAATTGTTCAAAAAAAATTCAGGCAAATGAAACTCCAGGTGAATTTTTTATACCTCATTTTATTGTGCTCAATCCTTTCTACAGGTTGCAATATCAGCAAAAAACTGCCAGCCGGATCTCACCTGTACAAAGGAGCCAGCTTTAGCATAACCAAAGACAAAGACAATAAAACCAAAACAGGAAGTTTAAAAAGACAACTTAAAAAAATTGCTGCGCCTTTGCCCAATAAAAGAATTTTGGGCTATCCATATAAAGTGTGGTTTTGGTATGCTATTGGCGAGCCAAAAAAACAAAAAGGCTTACGATTTTGGCTGCGTGATAAATTTGCACAAGCACCCGTACTTAGCAGTATGGTGGATGTAAAAAGCAATGCTATCAATTTTAAAAGTTATTTAGAAAACCTGGGCTATTTTAAATCAAACAGCAGCGGAGATACAACCGTAAAAGGATATCAATCCACAGCTGTTTACAAAATAAAAGTCGGCTGGCCTTACAGCATCAATTCCTTTAGCTGGATCATTGATAGTTCTTCGAGCCTTGGCCGGGATATTACCACTTTAAATGCCAAAGAAAATTATATTAAAAAAAAGGAACAATATAGTTTAGCTAATATAAAAGCTGAGCGAACCCGTACTGATATACACCTTAAATCAAAAGGTTATTATTTCTTTAGCCAGGATGATATTATATCCTGGATAGACAGCACCATTGGGCAACAAAAGGTGAACGTTTATTTTAAATTAAAGCAGGATTTACCGCTGGCTGCTGTAGTACCACAAACCATCAACAGAATTGTACTTTTCCCTAATTACACCTTATTGAACCCTGCACCGGATACCAGCAAAATTGGTATGGAAAAATACCAGGATATCTATATTAGAGACACCGTAAAAAATATTAAACCCAGTGCCCTGGCAAGATCCATCACCTATCATTTAAATGATTTGTACGATATTAAAGAGCATAATAAATCTCTTAATCGTTTTATCAACCTCGGTGTTTTTAAATTTGTAAAAAGCAGGTACCAGGGCAGCAGGGACAGCCTTAACCCCAGTAAACTGGATGTGTACTATTACCTTACACCCTTGCAGCGAAAGAGCCTGCAGGTGGAGCTGGCAGGCTTTTCTAAAACCAACTCTTTTACCGGAGCACAGTTAAACCTTAATTATAAGTACCGTAATATTTTTAAAGGAGCAGAATATTTACAAACCAAAGTATTTGGGGCTTATGAAGTATCATCTGCAGATACATTGAGTGGCAATAATAATTTCCGGTTGGGTGGCGAGGCAAGTATTGTGGTACCCCGTTTTGTGGTACCCTTTAGGATAAAAGAAAGTAATTATTTTCCGCCTAAAACAAGATTTACACTCAGTTACGAATGGCTAAGAAAAGAAGCGCTTTATACAAAAAACTTTTTTCGGGGGCAATATGAATTTACATGGAAACAATCAATTAATAAAGAACACACATTTGCACCCATATCAGTTACCTACAATATCACCAGTAAGCTAACACAAAAATACAAGGAAGAGCTAAATCAAAATCTCCCGCTAAGACTTAGCATACAACCAGAAATTATTGCAGGTAGTTTTTACAACTTTATTTTAAATACGATAAACCCAAATGCTGCCAATATTTATTATTTTAATGGCAATATTGATGTAGCCGGAAACCTGCTTGGTGTTATTAATAAACCAACAGCAGCTTACAGCAAAACTATTTTTGGTGCCTATTTTATGCAATATGCCAAACTCGATTTTGATGTACGGTATAGCCGGAAATTAGGTACCGATTTTTACTGGGCCAACCGCCTTATTGCCGGCGCCG
>JAYTTM010000130.1:0-2477 GCA_043745055.1 Chitinophagaceae bacterium
GGATCGGCCGCATCTAATTGTTGCAGATAATTAGTAAGCTCCAGTGCTGCCTGCCAGTCGTTTTGAGTGCGTTGTAAAATATTGAATCTTTTGGCTACCCGGGATACATGTACATCAATTGGCATAATCAATTGCGAAGGTGAAATGTTTTTCCAGATACCAAAATCCACCCCATTATTGTCACTTCTCACCATCCATCTTAAATACATGTTAAGCCTTTTGCAAGCCGATTTTTTTTGGGGTGATGCAATGTGTTTGCGACAATGTTTTTCCTGACTGGCATCTTCATCATAACCAAAAACATAGTTGTGGAAACCTGTTAAAGCATTTTCAATATTTATATCGCCGGGGTGCATCCATTTGGTGAAAGCAGTTTCCAGACTTGCTTCTCCACAAAACCAATAATGATATTTTAAAAAATTTATCAGGTGCCATAAGTCCATGTCATTGAAGGTGCGGTGTACAAATCCATTAAACACTTCAAACTCATCCGGGTTAACATTCCACTCACCCTGCATAATAAAGTTGTAGGGGTCATTATCCATTGCAGCTAATAATCTATTGCAGGAATTGATGATTCCCTTTCTGGTTCCCCATGCTAAAATAGCCGCAAAAAATCCGGCAATTTCTATATCCTGTTTTTTTGTAAATCGGTGTGGTATGCAGATGGGGTCATCTTTTATAAAAAAAGATTTGTTGTAAAAATTCGCTTTGGTATCTAAAAAATCTTTGAGATTATTTTGTGTGAACTCCATTTCATTTGGCCTTTTTCAACAATGCTGCAATAGCAATAATTACCCAGATAACATTTACCGCAACACTGGGATAAGCTTTATGAGCAAACGTATTGATGGTGAAAAATATACCCCCTATTAAATTACTGATTATGTAAACAGGCGACGTACTTTTTAATTTTCCATTGATGTTTAAAAAGTAAGAACCAACTATCAACACGGAGCCTATCCAGCCAATTATTTCAATTATATTCATGTGTTACCCAATTGCCTGCTCCAGATCGTTAATTAAATCTTCTACATCTTCAATACCAACACTCAACCGGATCAACCCATCGCTCAATCCGTTTTTAATTCTTTCTTCTCTTGGAATAGAAGCATGCGTCATACTTGCTGGATGGTTTATAAGCGACTCAACGCCACCCAAACTCTCGGCCAATGCAAATATTTTTGTTGATGATAAAACTTTATTAGCAGCTTCAATGCTTTCGTCTTTTAATGTAAAACTGATCATGCCACCAAACCCACGCATTTGCTTACTGGCAACGGCATAGCCGGCATTGTCTTTAAAGCCAGGCCAATATACTTTTTTAACTTTTGGATGGTTACTTAAATAATGTGCTATAGCAATCCCGTTTTCACAATGGCGTTGCATACGCACATGCAATGTTTTAATACCTCTCAATACCAGGAAACAATCCATTGGACCCGGTACTGCACCACAACTTTTTTGAATGAAGTACAATTTGTCTCTCAGTTCCGTATCATTTATCATCAGGCAACCTTGTATTACATCGCTATGTCCGCCCAGGTATTTTGTGGCAGAATGCATTACAATATCAGCGCCTAAATCCAGCGGATTTTGAAGGTAAGGAGATGCAAAAGTATTGTCCACACACAATAGGGAACCTGCAGTTTTAGACACAACGGCAACAGCAGCTATATCCGTAATATTCATCAATGGGTTGGTAGGTGTTTCCAACCAGATCAATTTAGTATTTACTGTAACAACTGCCTGCACGTTGGCTACATTGGTAGTATCAACATAAATAAATTTAATACCAAATTTTTCAAATATTTTGGTGAATAAACGGTAAGTGCCTCCATACATATCACTGGCGCATATTACCTCATCACCAGGGCTCAATAATTTTATGACAGCATCTGTTGCCGCTACACCGCTGCTGAATGCCAATCCGTATTTACCGTTTTCTAAAATGGCCAACGCATCTTCCAGTGCCTTACGGGTGGGGTTCTGGCTACGGGCGTATTCATAACCCTTGTGCTGTCCGGGAGCCGTTTGTACATAGGTACTGGTTTGATAAATAGGCGTCATGATAGCGCCTGTACTTGGGTCAGGTTCTGCCCCTGCATGTATTATTTTGGTGCCTAAGCCCCATGTAGTATTGTTATCTGTTGAACTCATAATTGTTTTTAATTAGTAAAAATTTTAAAATGCAAAGTAACAGTAATTAAATGAGGCTGGTTGGTTTTGTATTGAGTGAAATTCAAATCCGATAGCTATCGGATGTCGCAGCATCTGCCGATTATTTTGTTTTGCCGTTTAGGCGTTTAGACGTTTTTTTCTTTGCTAACTCAACAGCTGAACTTCTAAATGGCGATTTAACTTTTTTTTATTTAAATACAGAGCGATAATTTTAAATGCAACCATTATAAACAGGAGGCTAATGCAGGAGCAAAAAGTCCTTGATTGGCTCAAGCCAGCGCCTTTAGGTATTGTGC
>JAYTTM010000131.1:0-2475 GCA_043745055.1 Chitinophagaceae bacterium
TACCGCATACGCAGCATTGGCATTGGCGGCGATATTAAAATAAGCCAGATAGTAACTGTTAAGATAAGCAAGGGTAACCCGGCCATTGTTGTTTATCCTAATCCGGTTATTAACCGCACCATTGGCGTACAGTTTACCGATATGGCAAAAGGCATATACCAGTTGCGTTTGGTGAGTACAATAGGGCAGGTGGTTTATACCAAATCGGTAAATCATACCGGTGGCAGTGCAACCGAAACAGTAGTATTTGGTTACGCCATGGCTAAAGGCACTTACCGGTTAGAGATAACCAAACCTGATGGTAAAAAAACAACAAAAACAATTTTAATAGCCGACTAAAAAATAATTCAGCCGTTGCGGCGTTACCGTAACGGCTGAATTTAACTAACCCAAATAAAGACATACATAACAAAAACTCAATGATGATGAAAAACAAATTTTATTTACTTACGGCTGTATTAATGATCATCATTACAGCAATTCCATTTTTTGCCCTGGCGCAGGACCCCGGCGGTGGCCCCGATGTACCTATTGATGGTGGGTTAACAGTATTGATTGCTGCCGGTGCTGCGTATGGTATTAAAAAATACCGTGATCATAAGAAGAAGCAGCAGGAAGATGAAGGGCAGGATTTGAAATAAGATTTTAAACAAGTTACAAGCTTCTTCTCAGGCGAGTCTCTGCGAGGATCTTGTGAGTCGGCTTGCAGGACTCGCCGTATTTCGGAGCAGTGTCCTTCTTCTTTCTTTTTTTTGTTGATTACAAGCCTTAATAAAGTTATCTGATATAAATTCAGCTTTGATATTTTTCCAGAAATTCTTCCCGTTTTCCGCAACGGGTACCCCAAATTAAATTTTTAAATCAAATAGGTTGATAATCAGTTCCTGTTCTTCATTTTTTACCAGCAACCTGGTATATTTTGTATTTGAGTAAGGGGTTGTGATGGTTAGCTGATAGATAGTTTTTAAAATATCTATCACTTTCTCTGCACTTAGAGTGGTTTTTTTTATACGAAGCTGCCTTTCTAATTCTTTGTAAATTTTGCAGGCAACAAAAGAGATACAAATATGAGATTCGATTCTTCGTTTTAAATGATGATATATGGGACGTATTCGTAAGTCTGATTTTGATATGCGGAATGTTTTTTCAATATTCCAGAGTTGCTTGTACTGACTGATCACTTCTTCTTTTGCCAGGTTGGTATTGGTGAGATAGCCTTTTAAGCCATCCCATTTTGCGTCGTCTTTGTACTTTTCATAATCAATGGATATTGTTACTTTACCTTCTAATTTCAGGTATTTATTATAGCCTTTATTGTTAATGTGTTTTTTGTTTAGCTTACCACTGGTCAGTGCTTTTTCAAGTTTTGTTATTCCCCGTTTTCTGTTGTGTGCATCGTTTTTAGCACGGCTAATGGAATAGCTGATAATCAGCCTGTGCTTATTTTCTTTTTCAATCAGGTAGCTATCGCCATCAGCAAGTGTCAGTTTCAATATCTGCTCCTGGATGAATTCGGCTTCATTTTTTATTCTTGCTCCCAGAATAAATTCATATTGCTTTTGTATTAATTGCTGAATATTTTTATTGGATAATAAACCTGCATCTGCTACTACAATGAGTTTGCTGTGTGTATATTTTTTTTCAAAGTATTGCAATACGGGCAGCATCGTATCACCTTCATACTTATTGCCTTCAAAAATATTATAATCCAGTGGATACCCTCCTGCACTTACCAGAAGCCCTAAAACAATTTGTGGCTGCTGATGTTTTCCGTCTTTACTAAATCCTGTTTTGCGTAGATCATCTTCATCAGCGGCTTCAAAATACAGCGTTGTTACATCATAAAAAACAACAGACAGTTTATCGGCTAAAATTGTTAAGGTATGGGCAAGGCTGATCTTTTGTATTTGTTCTATCTGCTCTTTTTGCAGCTTGTCTAAATAACGATAAACTGTATCTACGTTTATTATAACGCCTTTGTATTTAAAAAGATAATCCGTTGTTTTTAACTTACTGACAGGATAAACCAAACGGGTAATAACCAAATGCCTGAACAGTTGTTCAGTAATAGCATTAAAACCAATTTCGTCAAACAATTTACCCAGCAAGAGTTCGGGTCCTATCAACGACACTGCCTCAATACGGTTGAAGAATACTTCTACCAGTTCCTTTTCTTTTAAAGCTTCAAAATTGATGGGTTGCCGGCCAAGGAGTCTGTCAATCTCCTGTTTGCCTTTTATAAGCAACTGTTCAATAACTCCATTATCAGAAGAGCAACCAATTGTTTTTACAAGTTTACTTCCGGTAGCTGCTCTTTGACGTATTTGAATGCTGGTGCTACCGCTTTTATTTTTCTTTTTTTGAAGATGCATGCCTGAAATTACGGCGGGTACCCCAATTTCAAAACACTAACTCAATACCAGTAATGGTTTCAGAAGATTTTTTTTGAAATTTTAAAAAAGTGCGGAAAACGGG
>JAYTTM010000132.1:0-2473 GCA_043745055.1 Chitinophagaceae bacterium
TTGCTGTTACCTTTTACTTATATATCTTTATTGGGCAGCGGTTGTGGGCTGGACGTTAAAACGTCCAGCCCTGCGGCAAGCCCTGATCGTTATGCGTCACCCTATTGGAGCTCTCCGTTCTTCATTGGTGTTAGACAAAATACATGACCAAATGCACTCGGACTTTTCCACAGGCTGTACAAAATTTGATAAGATTTTTAGTATTTTTTAGCGATATTGCAAGCAAAAGGACATAGTTTGACAATGGTTAAGTATTCAACAGTAAAAAAGAAACTAAAAATTGAGGTGGACAGAGCCACAGACAACGGTTTGGCTCATCTTACTCACTATTTCCAAAACCATGTAAACGGAGTTTCTCAACATTACAAAAAGCCAGCAACAAACTATTTATCCCTTATATCAGAAGAACTTAGTTTGGTTGAAGAACCTCAAATGCAGATGCTTCTGCCAATGAAATTTGATGTTCCTTTTCCGCCGCCGACTGATTATGATTTTACATTCATTGACCTTTTTGCAGGAATTGGAGGTTTTAGAATTCCCATGCAAGACAACAAAGGAAAATGTGTTTTTACTTCCGAATTTAACTTTCATGCTCAAAGAAGTTACGAACTAAACTTTGGTGAAGTTCCTTTTGGCGACATAACAAAACTTGATTTGAATATCGTTCCTAAGCATGATGTTTTAACTGCTGGTTTTCCTTGTCAACCTTTTAGCATTTCAGGAAAAATGAAAGGGTTTGAGGATACAAGAGGAACGCTTATCTACAATGTTTTTAAAATTATAGAAATGCGGCAGCCAAAAGTTGTGTTTCTTGAAAATGTAAAACACTTAATTCACCACGACGGCGGCAAGACACTCAAAACAATCTTGAAAGACTTAGAAGAGTTAGGATATAAAGTGTCGTGGAAATTATTAAACGCTTCCAACTTCGGTGTTCCTCAAAACAGAGAAAGAATAATTATCATCGGGCATAAAGACAAGAAATTTGATTTTACAAAACTTAAAACTAAACCAAAGCCCATTCTAAAAGACATTTTAGAAACCGATGGTAATTTTGAATTTTTAAATGAGCCTTACACAATTCTTGATGATTATAAAGTTCAAGAAAGCGGTTTAATATTTATCGGTTATCGCAATAAGACAATAAGAAAAGCAGGCGTAAGACCTGGAACAGAAAATTTATCAAGAGTTCACAAACAACCAAACCGTATTTATTCAACGGACGGGTTACATCCAGCAATTCCGTCACAAGAAAGTTCAGGAAGGTTTTGGATTTATCATAATGGAGCAGTTCGTAAACTCACAATCAATGAATGTTACAGAATTATGGGCTTCCCCGACAAGTTTAAAAAAATCAGCAATACTGGCGAACTCTATCGGCAAATTGGAAACAGTGTTTGTGTTCCAATGATTAAAGAAATTACAAAACAAATTAAAGAACAACTGCTATAAATGAAAGAACAATCGCCGACAGAATTTTTAACCGAACTGTACAATAATGCCATGTCGGTTGTGGGTTCAAAAGAAACAATCACTTCGGACTTAACTCAAAATGAAAAGGAATTGCTTGACTTAGTTTTGAATTATTCGGAACAAGCAAGAGCCGTATTGACTGTAATAATTACAAGCCTTACTTACAAATCACTTCATCCAGACCAAGATATAAGAAATCATCAGGCAAGTATTGCTGGTGGCTATTCAGGAAGAACTTTTGATAGCAAAAACATTACGCCATTCATGAAGAAATACAAATTCCCTTCAATGGCTGAAAGCGGTTGGTTGACGAGAGCATTAGAGCAAAAAGTTCCTTACGACAAAAACTATTCTGGAGCAATAACACCAAAAGAATTAAAGCCAGTTTTCCTTGACATACTTGATAACATTGAAGCTGGTGCTGATTGCAATGGCTATTTGAGTTATTTATTTCAAGGTTTAATTATCAAGCGTAACAAACAAAGTATTGATTTAGCAAAACCTACAACACTTGCAATCAATTCAATTTTAGAATTGCTTGATAAACACTTTAATGGTTCATACAAAGCAGAAGGTGCATCACGACTTCCTGTTTTAGCAATCTATGCTTCATACCAATGCTTAATTAATGAAGCCAAACGATTTGAGAATAAAGAATTGTTGGCAATAGAAAGCCATACTTCATCAGACAAAAGCAGCGGACGAATTGGCGACATTGATATTTTAGATGAAAAGCAAAGAGCATTTGAAGCTGTAGAAGTTAAACATGGCATCGCAATTACGTTACAACTTGTTCAAGACGCTTATACCAAATTTCAAACTACACCAGTTGACCGTTATTACATTCTTTCAACTGCATATCCTGACAAAGAAGAGTACATAAAAATTGAAGCAGAAATTCAACGCATAAAAAATGTTCATGGCTGCCAGCTAATAGTAAATGGCATCATGCCAACACTAAAATATTATTTGCGACTGCTTACAAATACATTTGAGTTCA
>JAYTTM010000133.1:0-2464 GCA_043745055.1 Chitinophagaceae bacterium
ACCAGGTTTTCATTGCTGTAGAGTATGCCTGCTGCCGGGGTAATCCTGCCTGTTATATTCACCAGGGTACCCGGGGCATTGCTGATAACCGCACCACTAGTGTTGTTAAGCACCATGTTGCTGATTGTACCGTTACCGCTTATTGGTTGAGAAGCGGTACCAACTAATGAAATACTGCCTGCACCAATTATGGTTCCATTAACCGAAATACTGTCAATAACAGAAAGTGTATTACTAACTGCAATATTCAGGAAAGCACCTGGCTGAATGGTAAGTGATTTTACTGCCTGGTTGCTGATGATTAAAGGCACATTACTCACATTGGTAATAGTGGTGCTGAATAAATTATTGGGTACTCCATTGTCCCAGTTTAATGCATTCGTCCAGGTATTGTCATTTACGCCCGTCCATGTGGTTACATATAAATAGCCAAAGCCTCCCAGTGAATCTTTTCCACAGGAATTAGTAATTGCTACCGCCCCGGATACAGCTGCTGCAACCGTTGCTGTTATTTGCGTATTAGAATTGATGCTGTAAGTAGCTGCAGGTGTTCCACCAAAACTAACACCCGTAACAGTACTAAAATTAGTACCGCTTATTACAACGATACTTCCTGCATGTCCATTTACCGGGGTAAATGAGGAGATGCTGGCTGTATGGTAAATTGTAGCCGTTACAGCAGTTCTTGTAGCCGATACAACGCCATGCACATTTCTTGATTCAGCATAGTACAAAGTTGTGTTTGATATAGACGGGGTATTAAATACCGAATCATTACTTAATAATAAAGTTCCGCCTGTTGACATATCGTACCAGTCTACCTGTTCGCCATTTACCGCTGTAGCCTTTAACATAACGCTACCGGTTCCACATCTCGAACTGTCCCTGCCGGTTGGAGGATGTGGTGCTCCAGCATAGGCTAGTGTAAAACGGCTAAACGAATTAAAAACATCGGGCGACGAAGTTGAACTGACACTGCCGGTTGTAATACTGGCTCCTATAGCACCAATATTGCTCCAGGCGGTGGGGGCCGCCATAGTGTTTTTACATATTCTTACAACAGCTGTATCTGTTATATTATCATCTGCTCCATAGTGCAGCGTAATGGTTTGGTTACCGGATAAATTAACAGCAGAAGCTACTGCACCAGTATTTGTGTTATATCTTTTTACATCCCAATAATGAGCAGTTGAAACATTATTTATTGGGAATGGCAGCGTCCATCCCAATAAATTTGCACTGGCATTAAAAACTTCGGCCACGTAACTGTAAGAGGTGCCTGTTGAATGGTTGACAGCTAATTGTACAGGCCTGCAACTAGCTGCTTTACCAACGGGAAAGTGCAATGATTTAGCTCCGATATTGGTAACATCATACTGCATGGGACCATTTACATAGCTGGTTGAAGCTGCATTTGTGGCCGTTACAGTACAAGTTTCATCCATAATACGCAGTATATGTGCTGCTGTGGTAACAATCTTGCCAGACAACAGAGACAGGTCTCCACCAGTTGGGATATTAACTCCTTTATTTAAGGTAAAATTGCCGGAAGTTTTATTGATGGTAAGTCGTTTAATTGTAGTACCCTTTACAGTGCTATTATTAAATGAAGTAGAGCTGTTGCCATTAATAGTAACTCGTCCATTTGCACCAGCAGCAAAAGCTATAGAATCTGACCCCGACTGAATGTAGATATTGCCTGCATAGGTACAGTTAGTATTATAAGATGGACGCAAAAGGCCAGTAGAGGCCTGGGTGAAATAAACATTACCATTGTAAGTATCGGCTGTTGTATTGGCCAGGTACCAATTTTTGGTACCGGAATTAGTAAAGATGTTATTTGTATTAAATGCAAAAGTATTACCACCAGTGCAGTTTTGGTTGGCGGCGTTTCCATTCATAACGAATACATTGATGAAACCATTAAAAGTACTGTTGGCAATATTAATATTTGGGGCAGAAAATGCCACAGGACCATTCCAAACACATGGGCTGCTAGCACTGCCAATTACAATAGTACTGTTTGAACTGCCGGAGTTGGTGGTGAATTGTAAATAGAAACCAGTTTGTGTTACGTTATAAAAATAAATTTTGGTTGCACCGTTAATAGCCCCATCTGTTAAGTTGGCGGTATTGACAAAACTAATAGACGACCCTGTTGTATTATTTCCAACATAAATAGCGCCTGTAGAAGTAATGGTAGAATTTAATTGTAGCGTTTTGTTAAATACTACAGATGAGGGAAGTGTATTTGTTCCATCTGCAAAACTGATATTACCTCTGTTTGAAACCATAGCAACCACATGCCCCTTAAAATGATGAGAGCTGCTTGTACCACTAACAGCTCCGTTTTTACTTCCTATAACTAAACCGCCGGATGTAGTACTGGTAAGTGTTACAGAATCAGCATAGTAATTTCCTGCCGAGTTGGCACCAATAATAAAATTATTATTGGCGCCAGCAT
>JAYTTM010000134.1:0-2461 GCA_043745055.1 Chitinophagaceae bacterium
GTTGGATTGCGAACAATATCTTCCAGGTGCCATTGTACTGTGTCAATCCAGTTTTTATGGTAGAGTAAATGCTCAAAAGCTTTGGCAGGGTAGGGGTTCTGCATAACTGCATCAACATCATCTTTGCTATGATAATCTAGTACACAAGCATCAAAAATTATATTGCAGCTATTACTGGTCATTATAAAAAAATTAATCTTAATTAGTTAGTTAGCTAGCTTAAATTCAGCCTTGGCTAAAATAATATAACCAATTGTTTCGGCAGAAAAGTATCCTCAAATAAGTGTCTTCTAATTGCTTTTTTTCTGCTGCACTGCTATAAAATACAAAGGAATTCCAATTAAAGTAATAATAAGTCCTGGCCAGGTAAATTGTGGTTTATAAATGATCAATAGTGTACAAAAACTAATCCCCATCAAAATATAAATAACAGGCAATACCGGGTAACCAAACGCTTTGTATGGCCGGTCTGCATCGGGATATTTTTTTCGTAAGATGAAAATACCAGCGATAGTAAGTACATAAAATATTACAACTATAAATGAAACCATATCCAGCAAATCTCCATACTTACCGCTCAAACACAAGGCACTAGCCATGGCGCACTGTATCCACAAAGCCCATTCTGGTACTCTATTTTTATTGAGGGTGCCGGCTTGTTTAAAAAATAGTTTATCGTTTGCCATGGTGTAATAAACCCTTGCACCAGCCAGAATCAGGCCGTTGTTACAACCAAAAGTGGAGATCATAATCATCACGGCAATAATGATGGTGCCGCTGCTACCAAATATGGCTTCAGATGCACTTAGCGCAACCCTGTTGTCCTTTGCAAAAGCTAGCTCATGTAAAGGAACAGTGGCAAGATAAACTACGTTGGTAAGCAGGTACACAACTGTTACAATCAGTGTACCAAGGAATAAACTTAACCCGATATTTCTTTTTGGATTTTTAATTTCGCCAGCAATAAATGTTACATTGTTCCAGGCATCACTACTAAAAATACTACCAACCATAGCGCTTGCCATTGCCCCCATGGCTACACCCATCACTAATGGCTCCATGCTGATAGTACCATTCGTTTTCGTGAGATGTTGAATGGTCCATGCATCCTGCCAGTTAGCCGTCCACACATCCCATTTAAAAGCGATAAAGCCTGCTATAATCAAACCAAACAGCGATACCAGCTTGGTAGTTGTAAAAACAGATTGAATGGTTTTTCCTGCCTCAATGCCTCTTGTATTAATGTAAGTTAAAAATGCAATTAGTATGATGGATACCAATTGGGCATAATGAATGGTAAGTCCTGCAATTTTGAATGTATTCACATCTTCCCATGCAAGTGCCGGAAAAAAATATCCTGCAAATTTGGCAAAACCAACACCAACTGCTGCAATGGTACCTGTTTGAATAACTGCGAAAAAACTCCAGCCATATAAAAACCCAATGAGCGGATTGTAGGCTTCTTTTAAGTAAACATATTGTCCACCGGCTTTAGGATACATAGCACTTAATTCTCCATAACTAAGTGCTGCAGTTAACGTCATAAGTCCAGTAATAACCCATGCAGCCAGCAACCATCCGGCGCTGCCAACATCTTTCAGCATATCGGCACTTACAATAAAAATTCCGGAGCCAATCATAGATCCGGCAACAATCATCGTTGCATCAAATAAACCCAGCGATGGTTTAAAAGAAGTTTTCCCGGTTTCATTATCGATTAAATCTGAGGCATCGTTTTGCAGCATAAAAAATCCCGTTTTGTTTAAACGGGTTCAAGATAAATAAATTGAATGGATTTTATTACTTGCTCTTTCTATTCATTCTTTCATTCAGGCCTTTAATAATTTCATTGGTTATATTTTGGGTTGAATCCTTATAAAATAAATAATCAAATCCACCACCGGTTGCAAATATGTAAGAATATCTTTTGTCTTTGTTGTAATCATTCAAAAAATTCTTTAGAGTAAGCTGAACTTCCTCCATTATTTTACCGCCTTTTTCTGCTAACCGCTGTCCTTTTGATTGTTTTGCTGCATCCAGTTCCTGTTGACGCTGTATCCATTTGGCCTGAAATTCTTCTGCCTCCGTTTGTGTGATGGAATTGCCCCGTTTAATAAAATTACTTTTTTCTGTTTCTTGCTTCCTGCAGGCACTTTCATACTCGTTTAAAATCTGTTTCTGTTCAGATTCCAGTTCTTTCTTTCTTTCTTTAATAAAACCTACATTATTATTAAGAGAATCAAGTTCAACATATGCAATGCCGGGACCTGCACTACAGGTATCTTTGTGACTGTTAGCAAGGTGTTTTCTAACCGGGATAATGGCTTTACCAGTTTGAAAATGAAGATAATACAACACCCCTACAGCAGCCAATACAATAATATTTAATAGAATGGAAAATTGCTTCATGCCTGGATTTTAAATAAAAAAGCAATTTAGGCACAAATTGAGGGTTTACAAT
>JAYTTM010000135.1:0-9054 GCA_043745055.1 Chitinophagaceae bacterium
GGAGCCGTACTTAAAAAATTATCCCAAGTAAGACTGTTTTTTGAAAGTGAGTCTAAAAATGGGGTAAAGCTGCTTGCATAAGCTTTATCTCCGCTAAAATCACGCGATAAACCTTCCACCACAAGGATAACAACATTTGGGGGCGTTTTGCCCAAGTTAAAAAAACTACCCAATACATCTTTACTGTTATTGGTATGTAATAATGGATATTCTTTACCTATAAATTCAAAAGGATGGTTTTTTTGATAAAAACCAATGGCTTCTTCTAATTCTTTTGAATTTAATTTGGCTGCGCCAAAATTATTTCTGTTTTGGATATATCGATAAGAATCTGCCATCCAAAAACTAAGTTTATTGCTTGTCAGGTAAAAAGTGGAAGTTTGTTTAAACCAACTTTCTGATGGATTAGAAAAGGGTATCAACGCTATAGCAAATACTGAACAACTTACTGCGACAGCTAAAAAACGTTGTGAAAAAATATTTTTTTTGAAAACCAAGTGATAGGCTATAAAATACAATGCTAAATAAATGATAAATGGCAGGTAAAGAGAAACTCCACTTGTCATCATTTGCTTTGTTGTAATCCAAGTATCTTTTCCAGATCGGGTAAAAAATTCATGGTCGTAAGGACTATTACGTTCAGAAAAAACAATGATTAGTGCCAAGTATACCACTAATGTCAAAACATTCATCAGATGAAGAAATATTATTCCTAATTTTTTATGAATTAAAGAAAGTAATATGGATGGCAAGAGAAAGATGAAACTGTATATTAAACAGGCCCATAAGTCATAGAACCATCCTCCTATTTCATAAAAGATGGGGCCTGTAAGGAATGATTTTGAGGCAATTGAGAGGTATTCATAAACTCTTACAAAACAAAAAGTAATGGAGAATGCTAGTAGTGCTCTATAGTAATTGGTCAGAAAATCAGTCATTTTAGCATGCATCGAGAAAGATTAGTCTGCGAAAATACTTATTTTTGCTTTTTAAAAAAGGTAAATTGCTACTGCACCCTTACTTTGCAAAATTATTTTTTGTAAGGTATTAAAATCGGATATTGTTATTCTGTATGTCAGATCAACCTCAAATTTTTCAAACTGGTACAAGAACTCGTTGGCAGCGCTTTAAATGGGCGGCTAGGGCACTGTTATTTTTGTTGCTTTTAGGTATTATTACCACTTATATTGCCATTCGCAATATGGGCAAAAATGAGCCTGGAATTTCATTAGAATCCAAAGCAATTAAAAAAGTTTTAACAGGAAAAGCTTCCGTTTACAGAGAAAGTAAAATAGGTAAGGATTACCGTGGTTTTAGAAAGGCCATTGATGCTCGTTGGGCCAGAAACAGAAATAATCGAGGGCTGGATGCTAATCTAGACCTTTCAAATTCACCCTTATTTAGCGATAGTATTGGCATACGTGCTGCTTTCTATGTGGCATGGGATCCTCAATCATTTTATTCTTTGGAGAAAAATATTTCCAAAATAAATCTGGTCATTCCTGAATGGTTTTTTATTGATCCTAATGCGGATACTTTATTCACTTCTATCGATAAAAGAGCTTTGAGTTTGATGAAGTCTGCCAAAGTAGAAATCATGCCCATCTTATCAAATAATTATAAACAAATATTCAGAGGCGAAGCAGTACATCGAATACTAACCAATCCCATCAAAAAACTAAGGTTAATTAATGACCTTTTACGACTATTAAAACAATATGATTTTGCAGGTATCAATGTTGACTTTGAAGAATTGCAAGAAACAACAGATGCCACATTGATATCTTTTCAAAAAGAGTTATACGAAAAATTACATGCCAATAACTTTCTGGTTACACAGGATGTGATTCCTTTTAATGATGATTATAATTTTAAAGCTCTTGCAAAATACAACGACTATTTAATTCTGATGGCTTATGATGAGCACCATAATGAAAGTAAGCCCGGACCTATTAGTTCACAGCGCTGGATCCAAGCTGCACTGGATAAAATGGACAACTATGTGCCTGCTGAAAAAATTATTCTGGGTATGGCAGGCTATGGCTATGACTGGAAATTGAAAAGTAATAAGGTAGAAAATTTTTCCTACCAGGAAGCATTAGCCAATGCAAGAGAAAGCGATGCAGTTGTTGAATTTGATAACAGTACTTATAATTTGCATTACCAATATTATGACGGTGCCGATTCTCTACATGAAGTTCATTTTACAGATGCAGCCACCAACTTCAATACTTTACGCTTTGTAACTGAATGCAGATTGGCAGGTACCGCCTTGTGGCGATTGGGAAGCGAAGACAGTAGACTATGGGAGTTTTATAATAAATCCATGACAAAGACTGCTTTGAAAAACTTCGATTTCAAAGTATTCAGTAATGTTCCTGCGGGTTTAAAGCCTGATTATATTGGTGAGGGTGAAGTACTGGATGTAATAGCAACACCCACTGATGGCTACATCACACCAGAAATAGATTCGGTAGATATGTTGATCTCTGAAGAGGCTTATACCAAACTTCCTTCCACTTATGTAATTAGAAGATTTGGCTCAAATAAAAAAAGGCAATTGGTATTAACATTTGACGACGGCCCTGATCCTTTATACACAAGGCAGATTTTAGATACACTCGCTTATTACCATGTACCTGCTAATTTCTTTGTAGTTGGTATTGAAGCAGAAAATAATATTCCACTGATAAAAAGAATTTTTAGGGAAGGTCATGAATTGGGTAATCATACATTTTTCCATCCCAACATGGCTAGAGTAAGTACCCAACGGGCTAATTTGGAAATAGATCTTACCCGTTTATTAATAGAATGTATTACAGGGCATAGTACCATCATGTTTCGTGCCCCATTTAATGCCGATAGTGAGCCCGACAGAAGTGAGGAATTGATTCCTGTTGCGCTCAGTCGCAAAAAAAATTACTTGACTGTTGGAGCAACTATTGATCCCGAAGACTGGCAAAAAGAAGAAATTGATGGATTTAATGCAGATACCATCTTCAATCGGGTAGTAAAGATTTATGAG
This sequence comes from Chitinophagaceae bacterium, assembly GCA_043745055.1. Classification (GTDB taxonomy): domain Bacteria; phylum Bacteroidota; class Bacteroidia; order Chitinophagales; family Chitinophagaceae; genus Ferruginibacter. The sequence continues at coordinate 3,026 of JAYTTM010000135.1, forward strand.
AAACGAATACATAACCCCGACTTGGAAGATACCACCGGTGTAAATGGAAATATTATATTACTCCATGATGCTGGAGGAGACAGGTCAGCAACAGTAGCTGCAACAGGAATGATCATTCGCTTTTTTCAAAGTAGGGGATATACTTTTACAACCGTAGCCAACCTTGTTGGCAAAAAACCAGATGATATGATGCCACCTGTTGCCAAAGGAAGCGGTTATAATATTCTGCAAATAGAATATTTATTGGCAGAAGCGGGGTATTTATTGGGGGCTGTTTTGGAGTCACTTTTTATTGGCTTTTTAATACTGGGTGCTGCCAGATTGATGGTAACAGGTACATTGGCTTTTTTACAAAAAAGAAAAGAGTGCCTATTACCATTCACCCTACCTACAACCGGAGAATATCCATTAGTATCTATCATTGTTCCTGCTTACAATGAGGAAGTAAATGCCGTTAATTCTCTTCACAATATTTTAAAATGTGATTATCCCTTATTCGAAATAATTTTTGTTGATGATGGCAGTAATGATACTACCTATGAAAAAGTAAAAACTGCATTTAATAATCATCCTCAAATTAAAATTTTTACCAAACCCAATGGAGGAAAGGCAACTGCACTGAATTTTGGTATAAGCCATTCCTCTGCCAATTATTTGGTATGTATTGATGCAGATACACAACTAGCACTGGATGCAGTAAGCAAACTAATGCAACACTTTTTTACCATTCAATCCGGAGAAATAGGTGCAGTAGCTGGAACAGTAAAAGTAGGCAATGAAATAAATATTCTTACCCGTTGGCAGAGTATTGAATATATCGTTGGTCAAAATTTTGATCGCAAAGCTTTTACTTATTTAAATGCTGTAACCGTTGTTCCGGGTGCTATTGGAGCTTATTCAAAAAAGGCATTAGCTGATGCGGGGGGCTTTACACCTGATACCTTAGCCGAAGATTGTGACTTGACCATTCGTATTTTAAAATCGGGTTACCTAATTACGAATGAGCCATTGGCAGTAGCTTATACTGAAGCCCCTGAAACGATTAAACAATTTATGAAGCAAAGGTTCAGATGGTGCTATGGGGTGATGCAAGTTTTCTGGAAATACAAGGAATTATTATTCAATACAAAACATAAGACCCTCGGATTTATTGCTTTTCCGGATATATTATTGTTTAAATACATCATTCCCCTTTTTACACCTATTGCAGACCTTTTAATGTTAATAGGATTACTTACAGGAAATGCCGAAAAAATTGGCGCTTACTACCTTGTCTTTATTGCAGTAGATGCCACAACCGCAGCCATTGCATTTGCATTTGCCAAAGAAAAGCCTTGGAAATTAGTTTGGCTAATACCTCAACGCCTCATTTATCGTTGGTTAATGCTGGTAGTTTTATTCCGGTCATTTCGTAAAGCCGTTAAGGGCGAATTGCAACACTGGGGGGTGTTGAAAAGAACGGGGAATGTGAAGGATGTGGAATCGGATATTGTAAATAACTTATCCTAAGAATTGAACGGTTGATCAGCACTTATGATTTTAGGAAATATCAAAAAAGTGAATTGTTTTAAAAAGGGTAGAATTAAGTGAGGTCTTTTTGTTTTGATCTATTTTTTATGTCGAATTTATGGCCTTGTCATGTTGGTTGAAGATAGAATATTCTCGCAATTATTTTATTCCCACCCTTGTCTGCAGATACAACCTGAAATGCAAAGTTATGATCTGAAAACTCAAAGAAATATTCCCTTGCCCTAGTTTGATGTAATTAAAATTCGTTTTTTAAAATAAGTTTAATTTGCTTTTCTAACTCATCCAAATCTTGTGTGGCATAATAAATTCTTTCCATTTTTACGCCATGATAGACATGGATAATAAAATTTCGGAACGACTTTGGTATATGCCAGGGATAATTGTATTTTGCTAGAATATCATTGTCTATATATCTTATGGCTTCACCAATAATCAAAAACTGGTATTGTACTGCACTTTGAATTTTAATATCCACTAAAAAAGAAACCTCGTCTATGCCATTTGTAAAATCCCTGATTAATTTTATAGCCTCCAGTATATGTTCTGTTCTATCTTTTGGAGTTGGTTTATCCATAAATTTTTATTAAGTCATTGGATGCGGTTTTCATGGCAAAATCTTTTAGATACCCTTTCTCTACTAAATCCACTTTTCTGTTAATAACGTTTTCAATGATAAATGCAATGTCCAATAAATCGAACATGGAATATTTTTTTGCATTGTTCATTTCCACCATAATGTCCATATCGCTGTTTAGCTTTTCTTCCCCCCTTGCAATAGAACCAAATAACCAGGCTGTCGAAACACGCCCATCTTTTTTCAAAATAGCTTTAATTAAATTGATGACACTTAATTTATTTTCTTTAGGCTTTGTGATGTAGGCTATCTTTTCCTCAGCAAGCTGCAACGCTGCAAGAGCAACTTCTTCATTTACTAATTCGTAAACAAGCTTATCACTTAGCCATACAACCAATAAATCATTTTCCTTTACTTTAAAATACGCAGCAAGCTTCACAACTTGCTTCCTTGTTGGCTTACGAAGCCCCCGCTCAATTTTGCTAAGTATCGCTTGGTCAATGTCAAGGAAAGCTGCAACTGTGCGTAAGGGCAATTCCTTCTCTTCTCTAAGTTTCCGTATGGTGTAGCCTAAACTCTCCATTTTGAACGATTATATTTTGACATTATTTGTCAAAATAATACAATATTCCCCATTTTTGCAAGGATTTGTTGCATAAGTTTTCAACAAATCTCATTTTAAGTTTTCATCAATTACTGTGAATGACTGTAGCTATGCTATTTAGGATGAAGAATACTTTCAATTCGTTTCTATAATCAACAAATATGAGAATACTGCACTTGTAAATGCTGATTTGCTTTACTTTGCAGCACTAATTAGCAAATTTAAATATACATGAAACTGAAAGACATCCAAGTTTTGAATGAGAAGGAAACCCGCGGAGGATTTGGTGAAGGAATCCATGAAGTTGGTAAAGAGAATGAAAATGTAGTTGTACTTACCGCTGATTTGGCCGGATCGCTAAAACTGGGGCCTTTTATCAAAGATTTTCCTCATCGCTTTATTCAGGTAGGTATTGCAGAAGCCAATATGATTGGTATTGCTGCAGGCATGACCATTGGCGGTAAAATTCCATACACTACTACTTTCGCCAATTTTAGTACCGGCCGTGTATATGACCAGATTCGTCAAAGTGTAGCATATAGTGGAAAAAATGTAAAAATTTGCGCATCGCATGCCGGACTTACCCTTGGAGAAGATGGTGCTACCCACCAGATTCTGGAAGATATTGGTTTGATGAAAATGTTACCGGGCATGACAGTAATTGTACCCTGCGATTTTAACCAAACCAAGGCTGCCACCAAAGCCATTGCTGCATATGAAGGACCGGTGTATTTACGCTTTGGTCGACCTAAATGGCCCAATTTTACCAAAGAAGATGGGAGCGATTTTATTATTGGCAAAGCGCAACAATTAAGCGAAGGAACCGATGTTTCTATTTTTGCCTGTGGCCATATGGTTTGGAAAGCCATTGAAGCAGGTAGAATCTTAGAAGAAAAAGGAATTAGTGTTGAACTAATCAACATACATACCATTAAACCATTAGATACCGAAGCCATTATTCAATCTATCAGCAAAACAAAATGTGCGGTAACCGTTGAAGAACATAATATTATTGGTGGCTTAGGCGATGCAATTGCCCAGGTAGCTGCAAAACATTTTCCAATTCCCATCGAATACATTGGCACAAACGATACTTTTGGTGAAAGTGGTAAACCCACCGAACTATTAACCAAATATGGTTTGGATACGCCATTTATTATTGAAGCAGTAGAGAAAGTGAAGGGCAGGAAATAATCTTTAATTCCTAAGATTTTTAACACATAGGAACAAGTTTAAACAGAAGGGCACAAAGCTAAACACTTTGTGCCCTTACTTATTGTGCGCCATGCATGCGATAGTTCTTTAAAGTGGAATTCTTGAACGAGCCATCCAACGGGAATCGTTAGTCCAAAGCAAGGGTGTTGTGGGCGACCACAAATCTGAAGGAAGCTGCGGACAAAATGATGAACTGACGAACAGAAATATGATACAAGGCTTACGCTGTGGGTGAGCGGGCATTAGACTGCGAAGCCCAATAGTTGGACGTAAACAGCGGTAGTAAATCATACAGTTTATCAGGAAGGAACTATCAGCTTACCATGGGAGATCTGATTTTTTTTGGAGACGGCGGTATGAGCGAATGCCAAAGTAAAGAGGGAAATACAGAAGTCAGCAGAAGCCATAGTAGCGAAGAAACTTTTGTAATGAGGGTGGAGCGAAGGGCTGAATCTTTAAAGTGGGTGAGTTTTTTTTAGAAGTAGTAAAAGCTAAAACTGTTGAAAAACAAACAGGAGAGAAAAGAGTTGCGTTCCCGGATGAATCCAATGGAAGAACGAGGAACAGGCAGCCGCCTTTTTGCGGAGGGTGTAGCCGTATGCTATACCCGAAGTGGAAAGGTAAATCCTGCATGGCTATCTGCATGCGAAGAAGAACGCAACCTGAGCGAGAATTTAATGGAACAAATTGCCGATCCATTAAATTTACAGAAGGCATACCGGCGGGTAGTACAAAACGGCGGCAGTGGTGGAGTAGATGGCATGACAGTAAAAGAATTGCAGGAATGGTTAGGTCAAAACCTGAACCATTTACAGCAACAATTATTGGAAGGCAACTACCAGCCACAAGCTGTTCGGGGAGTACAAATACCGAAGCCACAAGGAGGATATCGCCAATTAGGCATCCCTACCGTAAAAGACAGGTTGATACAGCAAGCTATCCATCAGGTATTAAGTAATCGGTATGAAAGAGTATTTTCACCCACCAGCTATGGCTTCCGTCCAAACAAAAATGCCCATCAGGCACTGAAACAGGCAGGAGAATATGTAGCGGCAGGCAAGGGCTATGTAATAGACCTTGACATAGAAAAGTTCTTCGATGAAGTAAATCACCATCGTCTGCTGTGGCTGTTAAGCACACGGATAGCCGACAAAAGAGTGCTTCAACTGATACACCGTTATCTAAAGGCAGGCATGTTACAAAACGGTCTAAACGAGCAACGCATCAAAGGCACACCCCAAGGCAGTCCCTTAAGTCCGCTGTTGTCCAACATTGTATTAGATGAGTTGGATAAGGAGTTAGAGCAGCGTGGGCATAGCTACGTGAGGTATGCTGATGATGTGAAGATATTTGTAAGCAGCCAGCAAAGAGCCGAATCAGTAAAGAGGCGTATAACCCGATACATTGAAAACAAACTAAAGCTCAAAGTAAATACCACAAAGAGCAAGACATGCAAGGGATACGAATTAAACTTTTTAGGACATAGCATTTTAAGAAATGGCAGTTTAGGATTGAGTAAACAAAGTGAAGCAAGATTAAAATCGAAGCTCAAAGAAGTTACTCAACGAAACCGAGGAATAAGTCTGGAAGAAATGTTAGCAAAACTGCGGACAATAAAACAGGGATGGCTGCAATATTTTTGTTACGCAAAAATGAAGGGCAAAATGGAAACGATAGACGGGTGGCTAAGACGCAGGCTGAAATGCTTTAGGCTAAAGCAATGCAAGCGAACGATAGGAATAGTAAGATGGCTACGGAAATTAGGCGTAGAGGAAACCCTAAGTTGGCGAACCGCATTAAGTGGCAAAGGGTGGTGGCGGAAAAGCAACAGCCCTGCCATCCATATTGGTATGAACAATAAATGGTTTGCTGCCCAAGGCTATTATAGCCTAGGTGAAAACTATAAATCCTTACATCGTAAATCACTTTAAAGAAACCGCCGTACACGCAAGTACATACGGTGGTGTGAGAGGGCGGCAAAGATTAAATACCTTTGCCCCCTACTTTAATGTGCGCCATGCATGCGATAGTTCTTTAAAGTGGAATTCTTGAACGAGCCATCCAACGGGAATCGTTAGTCCAAAGCAAGGGTGTTGTGGGCGACCA
>JAYTTM010000136.1:0-2457 GCA_043745055.1 Chitinophagaceae bacterium
TGTAGTGGGTCAGCAATATGTTATCAGCCCCTGGCTGGATGATGAAAACCGTAAATCTTTTGATGACCTAAAAAAGTATATGGAGGTGTTTAATAAGAGCGGTGAGTTATGCAAAAAATCCGGGATGAAATTTGGTTACCACAATCACGATTTTGAATTTAGTCAAAAACTCAATGACATAAAAATCTTTGACATCATTCTCCAAAATACAGATCCGTTGCTGGTTACACAACAGCTGGATATCGGCAATATGTACCACGCAGGAGGCATTGCGGCTGATATTATTAAGCAATACCCTGGAAGGTTTGAGCTATTACATGTAAAGGATGAAATAAAAACTTCCGGCGTAGGCAAAATGGGCGGCAAATATGAGAGTACCATCCTTGGTAAAGGTACTATTCCGGTAAAGGAAGTGATTGATCTTGCAAAAAAATCGGGAGGAACCGTACACTTTATTATTGAACAGGAATCTTACCAGGGCAAGGCGCCCATTGATTGCGCTAAGGAAGACCTTGGTATAATGAAAAAATGGGGTTATTAAATTAATAAAGAAACTGCAGCTTAACTATAAGCATATTATAAAACAGTACGATATTTATTATTAGCAACTCCCTTATTTTTTGCCGGTAGCAGCCCAAAGAATTCCTGCATATAAATGATTTAGAAAACCCTGATCGCCAAAGATTGCCGGTATATGACCAAGGGCAGTATAAAAAGAACGTCCACCATCATAGTTATGGTACCATGCTAGCGGATGCAATGTCCCCATACCGACTCCCTTTTTTGCTCCCCAATCTGCTTTTGGATTATAAGTTGCTTCATCTACTGCAAGTATGTAGTGTAGGTCGGGAACCTTTTCGGATCCAAACTCGTACCACTCATCCGTCCATAATTTACCATTCGCAAAATCCTGAAGACCCGGAAACTCAGGATCAAGTACTTTTAATTTGGCGGTTTGCAAAACCGGGTGTATGTGAAACATTCTGCCAACTAGCTTTGTATACCAATCCCAATCGTATTCAGTATCCGATGCGCTATGCAAGCCAACAAATCCTTTACCAGAACGGATAAATCGTTCCATTACTTTTTGTTGGGCAGTATCAAAAATATCACCGGTAGTATGTAAAAAAATAATTACCTGAAATTGCTCTACATATTTATCGGTAAAACCATTGGGGTCTTCAAATAATACTACGTCAAAAAAATTTTTTATCCCTAATTGCTGAATGGCTAAAACTCCTGCATGCTGAGACTCGTGGTGCCAACCTCTTGTAGTAGTTATCAGTAAAGCTTTAAATTGTTTTTGCTGGGCAATTGCTGAAAAAGATAAAACTATTTGTGAAAGCAGCAGCAGTAAAATAAACTTGAGTAGGTTCATGTATTTTTTTTTATATGAACAGGGAAGTTAATTATAATAAATAGAATACAATGGATACATTTTTTAACAAAGTTGATTCATACATAAATAACCGTAACCTTTTGTAAGCGTCCTTATTGTTTTGTAGATTTACCTTATTCAAGAATAAAAAATAGCAACAAAAAAAACGACAGTTACCTATGGCCATTCTTTTAAATTAAAAAGTATGAAAAACATCTTTCTTTTTATCGCAGTATACCTCATCAGTTGCGGACCTTCCAATAAACTTAAAAAGTACTATACCCCCGAGGATTCCAATGTATTTGAACTGGTGGAACGGCTGGCTAAAAACAGCAATGATAATGCCGCAGCCCAACTATTGCCGGAGGCGTACAATACGGTATTAGCTAAAAGACAACCCTTAACAGCAGCAGACTTTAATTTTCTTGCACCCGGCGACAGGTATTTGCGGCTGGTTAAGGAATGGGGGGTAATGCTACAACTGCATGATAAAATTATTGCCACACCTGCTGCAAAAAACAGCGTACCTCAACCCTGGGATCCCACTTTTGTCATTGCACAGGCTAATACATCTGCTGCCAAAGAATTTTACAACCAGGGGCTGAAAGACTTGAATATTGATAACCGGCAGGGGGCACGCAACGCATTGGATAACTTTAACAAAGCAAATAGCATTATACCGGGGTATGAGGATGTACGAAATCTCATAAGAGAAGCTTCCGAAAAAGCAACTATCAACGTAGTTGTGAGAGCTGCCAATTATTACAACCAAAGCTGGGATTACTGGGGCTTTCAAAACGACTGGCTGCAGCAACAGATCATTAGCGACCTCAATTCACAATCTTTCCGTGATGTACGCTTTTACTCTGATTGGGATGCCAACACAAGGCAAATACGGGCCGATAGAATAGTGGAATTGAATTTTACAGAACTGTACGTTGGCCAGGTTTTTAATAACCGCTCATCCACCAATCGGAGTGCACAGATAGAAACCGGCACTACCAATACCACACCACCTAAACCAATTTATCAAACGGTATATGCCACTGTATTTACAAACACAAGGTATATGCAAAGCA
>JAYTTM010000137.1:0-9027 GCA_043745055.1 Chitinophagaceae bacterium
ATTGTACTACTATTTTTAACCGAAGACGCAATTCCATTATCAATAAGTATTAAACTACCCCATGCCGGAATAGTTGCAGAATTATTATACACATTTCCATACACATCTTTTTTACTTAAACCTACAAAGGAAACGTTACGTTCTGTGCTGCTGGCATTGTATTCAATTGAAGATAATGAACTGGCCAGCATAGTAGAATTAACATCGTAATGCGGATTGGTTGCCTTGATTAATGATAAATTTCCTGTTTCTTTCACTCGCCTGCCTGTTTGATTAAATGAGTTATTTCGTGAAATTAAAAATCCAGCGTTTGCATCTTTTCGATGGCTGTAAATATTACTGTCAATGCTGTATGGATAAAAACTCATACTATCAATATCATTAGATGCAGAAATTATATTTACAATTTGTGAAGTATCAGAAGTAGAGAAAAATATATTTTTCTTCATTGTTATTTTTCGCAAAGGAGAAACAGGGCTGGCAAGGTCGTGAACCATTAGCAGCTGCATTTTTTTACACCCATATATAACATTGTTAGTAATAATAATACTATCTGCATTATGGATATATAAGCCACTATAAGCGGTGTTAATAACGGTATTGCTATCAACTACAACACCACTACTTCCATCGTCCAAATAAATACCTAATGCAGACGATTTTAAATCTAATGAACCCAAAGGCGCACCAATACCATTTCTAACTATATTAGATACTATTCTTCTTCCTTTAAAATGCACAATACCATCGTATCCTGTATGGGTGTAAATACCGGCTCCGTCATCTTTTATAAAGCAGTAATAATTAATATTGTTATACTTTACAACTGTACTGTCATTTCTAAACCATATAGGCACATAGCCAGTTGAATCAATTGTATTGTTTTGAATTATACCCCGCTCTCCAAAGTTTACAATTCCACAAAAAGTCATTCCTAATCCTCCGGTACTATTTGGGTAGCCCATACCTGCATATTTTCCAGAATTTTTTATTATGCAGTTGGTTACTTTTAGGTCTTTGGTTCTACCCCCTTCATTTTCCATGTAAATGCCATTGTTAAAACTGTTATTGATTGTGCAATTATTTATCGTAAGATTATTGTTGTTTGTACCGAAAATACCATCTCTTCCAGAGTTGAGTATGTTGCAATTAATAACATTGCACCCTTTAGAATTTGACGCTGTAGTACCAATACTGATACCAGCCTCATTCATTCCTTCAATAGTAAGATCAACAATATTTGTGTAATTAAACCCGGCTACATCAATACCTTTATCAATTGTTGATATTTTTACATTAGATGGCGAAGATGCTGAATAAATATATAATTTATCTGTTTTATTATTGAAGAACCATTCATTTTGAGTAGTGCAGGCTGCTAAACTATTTTGTACAAAAAAACCACTGCCAATAGAACTGTTATACGTAGTTGTACCTGTATAGTTAATTGTACTTTCTGTTTGAGATTTAATCACATCCCTGCTAATAATCCAGTGGTTTTTTCGAATAACAACTTCAGCTCCTGTAAAATTTGGGCTCCCTGTTAAACTGGTACTTACTATTTGGGAGTTGCCAGATGCTCCCGTGATTGGTAAGTAAGTGTCATCAGGGTATCTACCCATCGGAACAGGAGTGCTGGAGATGGTTACAATGTTAGGTGTATTGTTTGTTGTAATAACCGAACTCACCCATATATTACCTCCTGTGTTCGTCCAACCAGATACTTTTGTAAATCCGGTAATGACGGGCTTTGCACCATTACCATATACACCGTAATTAATCTGTGAACGATTCACTATAATACCACCGTAAAAAGTATCTCCCCGCCTAAATAAGATACTATCCTTTGCTGCAAATGTAAAGCTGTTAACTTTTAAAATGGATGCCCATGCCTGTGTAGATGAAAGTCCATTATTTGCATCGTTGCCTAGACTGCTTACGTAGTAATTATTTGCAGAAATATTCCCTGTTAGTAGAAAATTCAGAAAATATAAAGAGAATATTTTTTTCATAATTGATATTTTAAAAAATATATTGGTTATTGCATAAAAAGTAGAAGTACCCAATATTTTACAGGTTAATCTTCTTGTTTTTTAGATATAAAATTTCACTATACCGCCGCAATTGCATTATTTGTACATGCTGCTGCAATTTTTTTGCCGCAATACAAAAATACGTGCTTTACTTTCTTTATATTAAACATTGTGAACAGTGTGAATTACTTTTGCAAAAAATTAATTTTAAAGGCAACTGGGAATGAGAAAATTAAGCATGGAGGAACTTAACCGCAAGTCGGTGGAAGAGTTTAAAGAATCAGCAAAAATACCAGCTATAGCGGTGCTTGAAAACATTCGCAGTGCATACAATGTTGGCAGCGTATTCCGTACTGCCGATGCTTTTTTGTTGGAAGCCATTTACATTTGCGGCTATACCTGCCAGCCACCCCACAAAGAAATAAAGAAGACAGCCCTTGGCGCCGAAGACTCCGTAGCATGGAAACATTTTGACAATGCACAAGCCGCTATTGAACATTTGAAAAGCGAAGGCTATAAAGTGTATGCCATTGAACAGGCAGTGAATAGCTACGCCCTTCAGTGCGTAGATTTCAAAAACATCGAAAAAGTAGCCGTTATTTTTGGTAACGAAGTAAGCGGTGTTGAGCAATCCACCATCGAGTTGTGCGATGGCGTAATTGAAATTCCCCAGTTTGGTATGAAACATTCACTAAACATTGCAACCGCCGCAGGTGTTGTACTGTGGGAGATAGTTAGAGGAAGGGCTTCTAAAATTTAAATTGTAAGAATGAGTTCAATAAAGTTAAAAAACTACTTATCACTGGTAAAATTCAGCCATACTATTTTTGCAATGCCTTTTGCATTGATTGGTTTTTTTTTAGGAATAAAGTATCTAACAAGAATACCCTGGGTAAAAGTCAATATGTTTTCAGAATTGACTGTTTATGAAAAGACAAAAATATATTTTTATCATACCTGGTGGGTTTTCATACTAGTTATTCTTTGCATGATCTTTGCCCGTTCCGCAGCCATGGCCTTCAACCGCTACCTTGATGCACAGTATGATGCAAAAAACCCAAGGACGGCTGTAAGAGAAATTCCGGCAGGTATCATCAAGCCCGGCAATGCATTTTTTTTTGTAATTGCCAATTGTATCTTGTTTATTGTAAGTACTTTCTTCATCAACAGCCTTTGTTTTTATTTATCTCCCGTGGCATTGTTTGTTGTGTTGTTTTATAGTTATACCAAACGCTTTACAGCATTTTGTCATTTGGTTTTAGGAGTAGGATTAAGCCTTGCACCCATTGGGGCATATATTGCAGTAACAGGTGTGTTTGCTTTACTTCCAATTTTATTTTCCTTTACCGTTTTATTTTGGGTAAGCGGCTTCGACATTATTTATGCCCTGCAGGATGAAGAATTTGATAAGGCCAATAATTTAAAATCTATCCCATCAGTGTTGGGAAAAGTTAAAGCATTAAAAGTATCAGAATTATTGCACCTGCTTTCAGCAGGCTGTGTAGTTTACGCTGGTATTTATGGGCATTTTGGTTGGTTGTTTTGGCTGGGGGTAATGTTTTTCTGCACCTTGCTTATTTATCAGCATCTGTTGGTTAAGCCCAATGATTTAAGTAAAGTCAATATGGCTTTCTTTACTACCAACGGCATTGCATCAGTGGTATTTGCATTATTTGTTTTGTTAGATTTATTCATTCACTAAACTGGCTCATGGCACGAATTCTATGTATCGATTATGGAGGCAAACGAACAGGTATTGCTGTAACAGATCCGTTGCAAATTATTGCCACCGGTCTTACTACTATTGAAAGCAAACAACTGATTCCATTTTTAAAAAAATATTTTATCGATGAACAGGTAGAACTTATTGTAATTGGGATGCCTAAAAACTGGGATGAAACTGATACGCATGGAACACCTTTGGTAAAAGCTGCAATAAAAAAATTACAAAAGGAATTTCCCGATATGCCCGTTAAGGAAGTGGATGAACGCTACACTTCTAAAATGGCCAAAGCCGCCATGCTGGAAATGGGCATGAAAAAAAGCGACCGCCGGGTAAAGGGCAATGTGGATGTAATTGCCGCCACTATTATGCTGCAGGAGTTTATGAGAAGCCCGTTATCCTCCTAAATGGGGGATTTCTAAATAGTAATTGTAAATTTGCAGTATGGAAAAAGCAAAAACCAAAAAGAAAACTTTTAAAAAGGCAGATAAAATGCTATCCAGGGAGGAGTGGCTGAAGAAGTTTTTTGGAAAAATAAAATCTTTTGGGGATGGTGTTGCGTATCAAAGAAAATTAAGAGATGCATAAGCAAGTTGTTTTTGATACCAACATTTTGATTTATTTCTTTAAAGGGAATATCAAAGCTGCCAGATTATTGGAGGATACTGAATTTTTTTATCATCAATGACGCATGTAGAAATATTACTTGATTTAAAATCGGCGCCTCAAAAAAGATTGTTAATAAAAGATTTTTTAACTGCTGTTACAATAATACAAACATCACCTATAATTTGTGAAAGAGCTGCAAGATTCAGGTTTAGTTACGCTATCAAATTACCCTATGCTATAATTGCTGTAGCTGCTTTGTATTTAGGCATCCCTTTAATTACCGGCGTTACAGCATTTTTTAAAATAAAATAAATCGAAATTATACCCTTTATTAAATAAAATATGATTTTACCAATAGTAGCTTACGGCTCACCCATTTTAAGAAAAGTATGCGCCGATATCGATCCTGAGTTTCCTGCCTTACAAAAGTTATTGGGCGATATGTGGGAAACCATGTACAACAGCAATGGCGTGGGTTTGGCAGCATCACAAATAAATAAAGGCATCCGTTTATTTGTAATGGATAGTACCCAGATATTTAAAAATCTGGAAGATGATGAAATGGATTTATATCCGGATGCACCCGGATACAAAGGCGTTTTTATCAATGCAAAAATTACTAAGCTGGAAGGTAAGGAGTGGAGTTACAACGAAGGTTGCCTCAGTATTCCAAAAATACGGGAAGATGTCAATCGCATTGAAACCATTACCATCGAATTTTTAGATGAAAATTTTGAGTTACAAACCAAAGTTTTTAACGGCATTACGGCAAGGGTAATTTTGCATGAATACGACCATATTGAAGGTAAGCTTTTTATAGATTACATTAAACCGCTTAAACGTACGTTGTTGAAAAGAAAACTGGATGATATAACCCGGGGTAAAATAAAAGTAGATTACCGCATGGTTTTTCCGAAATAATTTTAACGCCAACTTTTACGGTTTTATAATAATTTGCAGGCATGATAAAACAAATCATGCCTGCTTTTTTTTGTTTATTTTTTTCTGCCAGCTCATTTGCACAGCAATTAAAAGACAGTGCAATTACCATTGGAAAAAAAATGGTAACCCTAAGTGAGATTGTGGTGGACAATCAATTAAATGTGCCTGTATTTATCAATCGCATAAAAAATGACTCTACATTTTATAAGGCGTTCCGGAATCTACATGTACTTAGTTTTTCTGCAATCAATGATATAAGGATGCTAAAAAAAGACGGCACTACTGAAGCATCTTTATTTAGCAAAACATCACAGATACGGCAATGGAATTGCAGGATAACTCAAATAATGGAGGAGCAGGTTACGGGCAATTATTACGATGAGAATCATCAACCGGATTATTACACCGGACAGTTATATGCATCCCTTTTTTTTACAAAAGACAGTATATGCGGCGAAAATAATATTGTTACCGGAAAAGAGTTTACTACCGATGGTAAATCCGGTATGGAAAAACATAAGGAACAATTGAAGATGTTGTTTTTTAACCCTGGTAAAAGAATAAAAGGCCTGCCTTTTATGGCTGGTAAAACTGCCATCTATGATGATGACATGGCCGATTTATACGACATGAGTATTGATATGGACGACTACAATAAAACAAGCTGTTATATTTTTAAGCAGAAGGTAAAAACTGGTAAAGAAAGCAATGTGGTTGTTGATGAAATGATTACCTGGTTTAATGATAAAACCTTTGAAGTGGTTGCCCGTACTTACAGCCTGAGTTACAACGCAGCTGTGTACGACTTTAAAGTTAAAATGGAAGTTGAAATGACACATGCTGGCAACCTGTTGGTGCCTGCACTAATCCGCTATAATGGCAATTGGAAAGCCATTTTCAAGAAAAGAGAAAGGGGCGTATTTACTGCTACACTATTTGATTTTAAATAATATTCCTAACCACTTTAAGCCCATTATTAAATGAACTACTGATTTAATATTGCCAATTTTTTCTGTATAATTTTAAAGAAAAAATAACACAATGGTATTATGCAGCCAATGATTTAATTTCAATTTTACAGTAAATTCTTTATCGTAAAATCAATCAATTGGACACAAAGTTTTCAGCAAAGGATTTTGGAAATAATTTTGAGTGGGGTGTTGCAATTGCTGCTGCCCAAAATGAAGGTGCTGCCGATATGGATGGCAGGGGGCCTTCTATCTGGGATGTGTATGCAAGGCGACGAGGTAAAATAAAAGGAGCTGCAAAACCAACGGTTGCCTGCGGTTTTTACCATCGGTATAAAGATGATTTGTTGCTGGTGAAGGCATTGGGTTTTACCGTGTTTCGATTTTCAATTTCGTGGTCGAGAATTTTACCGGATGGTGCTGGAAAAATTAATAAAGAAGGCATCAGTTTTTATCAAAAAGTAATTGAGGAATGTTTGCAGCTTGGTCTTACACCCTATGTAACGCTTTATCACTGGGACCTTCCGCAGGCGCTGGAAAAAAGAGGTGGATGGACAAATTTCTTAATTTTAAAATGGTTTAGCCGTTTTGTAACTATTTGTGCAGAGGCTTTTGGTAATAAGGTTAAGCATTGGATAATTTTGAATGAGCCTTTTGGCTTTACAGTACTAGGCTACATGTTGGGTAAACATGCGCCCGGAAAAATGGGATTGGATAATTTTATACCGGCCTTACATCATGCTGCACTTGCACAGGCAGATGGAGGTAGAATTATTCGCAAACTAGTGCCCCATGCACACATTGGTACTACTTTTTCTTTTTCTCAGGTAATACCCTTTTCAGATAAAAAACAGGACATTGCAGCCGCAAACAGAATTGATATTTTAATGAATCGGTTGTTTATTGAGCCAACCCTGGGAAAGGGATATCCAGAAGATGATTCCTTTAAATTTTTAGAGAAGTTACAGCTTCAAAATAAATCCTGGAAGTACACAGAAAGACTAAAATTTGATTTTGATTTTATTGGAATTCAATATTATTTCCCGGTTGTTGTAAGGCACAACAGCCTCATTCCAATATTACAGGCATCCGAAGTAAAACCTTCCAAACGAAAGGTTCCTTTTACAGCCATGGGGTGGGAAGTAAATGCGGAGAGTTTTTACAGAACCATTAAAAGAATTTGGCTGTATGGTGCCGTTAAAGAAATTATCATTACGGAGAATGGATCTTTTTATAAAGATGTATTAAAAAACGGGATAGTAGATGATGCAGAAAGAATACAATATTTTCAGGAGCATTTGCAGGCAGTACTTAAAGCAAAAAAAGAAGGTGCAAATATCAATGGCTATTTTGCATGGACGCTGATGGATAATTTTGAATGGAGTGAAGGCTATCATGCAAAGTTCGGGTTGGTGCATGTTGATATTAATACACAGCTTCGTACCATTAAAAATTCAGGCTATTGGTGGCGGAATTTTTTAAATAAATAATTTTACCATGCCGCTTTTTTTTGTAGAAATTATTTAATCTTTGTTGCATAATATTATAGTCAGCGCAACTTTTATCGTTATTAACTGTAAGAATAGGTGGAATATATTTAAAGCTGAAATCAACCTGTGTAAAAATTTATAAACGATTCTTTGAGTATGGATACTGTAAAAATAGACGGCATAGAATACAATCTGCCAGCAATAGAAAAGGATTGTTGGGTAAGGATTTTAAATGGGTCGTTACAATATAAAAATCCATTTCATAATCCGGTAGTAGCTAATGTTAATGAGTATGGGGTAAACATGCGTACTGTAGTTTTGCGAAAAGTAAATATTGAAAAAAGACAACTTTGTTTTCATACAGATATCAGAAGTGGTAAGTGGCAAGAGTTAAAGACCAACAATAATGTAAGCTGGTTATTTTACCATCCTTCAGCAATGCTTCAAATAAGAATGAGTGGCATTGCAACTCTGCATCAGGATGACCTCTTTGCTGATGAAGTCTGGGCTAATATCCGAATGAGCGGAAGGAAAATTTATCTTGGTGTTGAAGGACCATCTACCTTATCTGCATTTCCTGTAAGTGGGTTGTCGCCTAAATTTGATAAAGAAGATCCAACACCTGAAGAAAGCGAAGCCGGACGAAAAAACTTTGCTATCATCAGTACACAAATTCTATGGATGGAATGGCTTTGGCTCAATAGCAGCGGTCACCGCAGGGCTACTTTTAAATATACTGCTGATGGGGAATTTAGTTCAAACTGGCTTTTACCCTAAAGTAAAAAAGAAAGAATATTTATAAAAGGAAATGCAATTATTGAATTATCAAAGTTGCTGGTATCAAAAAATCTTTTCCATTAGCTACAGTAAGTTTTGCCCCAATGGAAATATGTTGAGAGATATTTAAAATACAATGACCATTTATAATTGGATCAATAATAACTTCATCTCCACCTGGTAATGTTGCAGGTGGAATTTTATTGTTAGCCCAGTTGCCTGGCACATCCCAATTGCCATTGCCGGTAAAGGTGTAAATAAAATTATTTTTTGTAACAAGCCAAATGGTGGCATTCATTATCAGGTTTCGGTGGTTGGGTGTTACATCTCCATTGTAACCTGGAAAAAGGTTGTCATTCGTATCACCTGTACCATCATCAAAAGGCGAACTATCGCCCACTGCCACAACTTTTCCAGCACCATATCTTGCGGTAGCAACTATTACCTTTTTGTTGCCACTGCCAGCGGTTTGATAAATAATTGGC
>JAYTTM010000138.1:0-9021 GCA_043745055.1 Chitinophagaceae bacterium
GCATACAATGGACAGAAAAACTGGCCTGTTTAAAAGATACAACTATAATCCTGCAAATGCGTCTGCATTAAGCCGGCCTGCGTTAAAAAGTTCAGATGACCATATTACTTTTATTACTGAAGATGCTAACAAAAATTTATGGATGGGAACTTATGCAAATGGTTTAGTTATGTATGATCCGTTGACAAAGAAACTAACTCATTTTGGAAACAATGCCGATAAATCGGGAGAGTTTAAAGATAACAGTGGCTGGGTTGCTTATCCTTCATCTGATGGATTTTTATGGTTAAGTACCCAGGAAGCTAATTTATACAGGATAGACCTCTACACAAATAATATTCCTTATTTTAGAACCGACAACAATTTTATCGGTGTAAATGCTTTTTATAAAGAGTCGGCAACTGTACTTTGGTGCGGTACAGATAGTGGTCTTGTTCGTAAGGATATTAAAAATGGAACTATATTCAAATATATCAACGAGAAAGGTAACAGCAATAGTATAAGCAATAATAAAGTATCAGCTATTGTTAAAGACAAGCAGGGAGATTTGTGGTTGGGTACAGACTGGGGATTAAACAGGTTTAACCCTGTGTCAAAAAAATTTACCCGGTACCTGCATAATCCCAATGATAATAATAGTTTAGCAAATGATTTAACTTTTAAGTTATACCAGGTTCATCAATCAAATTTATACATCAGTACTTTAGGTTCTGGATTTGACTTATTAAACACACAAACCGGAAAATTTTCGCATTATATAAACAGCCCGACAGATACAAACAGTTTAAGCAAAAATTTTACTACTGCTTTTTTGGAAGACGAAACAAATGATCTTTGGGTAGGCACCTGGGAAAATGGTGGTATTAATAGATTAAACCGGCAATCTGGTAAGTTTAAACGTTATATTCCTGACGCTAACGTTAGCTGCATAATCAGAGATGCTGATGGCATCATCTGGGTGGGTACAGAAAATGGATTGTATCGTTATAACAGAAAATCAGATAATTTTTCTTTATTGGATGAAAATAATACTGGGTTTGCTATCAATGATATTCATTCAATGATAGCAGACGATCAAAATAATATTTGGATGGTTTCCCGATTCGGAATTTACAAATTAAATAAAAAAAGAGACCAGCTTATTTATTATGGTAAGGAAAATGATGTGGTAACACAATTCATGAAATATGGAACTGCCCATAAAGGTGAAGATGGGGAATTATTTTTTGGCGATTATACTGGTTATTTTGCTTTTTATCCAGAGAAACTCAAAGCAAGACCGGGAAGCCCAATAATTGAATTAACCAGTTTTTGGCTTAATGGCCAGGTGGTAAAACCTGGTAATAGCGGCCCCTTGCTGGAGTCTCTTTATAAGGCAAAACAAATTAAATTACAACACGACCAAAACGTGTTTTCCTTTAGTTTTAATGCGATAGATTATGGTAATCCAGAGGATAAAGTAATTTATTACAAGCTGGAAAATTATGACAAGGAATGGCGTCAGCCTGGTTCGGAATTAAGGGTTTATTATTTTAACATACCTCCAGGTAAATATACTTTCCGGATAAAAGCTGCCAGCAAAAGCAATGGTATTTGGTCAGAGAAAGTTATTTCCATTATTATTACGCCGCCCTGGTGGAGCACCTGGTGGGCTTACTGTTTATATGGTTTATTGTTTTTTGCAATAGCCTATTCATTACACCGTTTTCAAAAAGAACGGGTTATAAAAGCAGAAAGGGAGCGTACACGAGAAAGAGAGCTGGCGCAGGCAAAGGAAATTGAAAAAGCTTACCTAAAGCTAAGTACTACCCAAACTCAATTAATACAATCAGAAAAAATGGCTTCGCTCGGTGAACTTACAGCAGGCATTGCCCATGAAATACAAAACCCTTTAAATTTTGTAAATAATTTTTCGGATTTAAATACAGAATTGATTGACGAGCTTCTGGAGGAACGTAAAAAAGAAGTTCGTGATTTAAAAATTGAAGATGATTTGCTCAATAGCTTAAAAGAAAATGAACAAAAAATTAATCAACATGGCCGCCGTGCAGATGCTATTGTAAAAGGTATGCTGCAACACAGCAGAAGTAGCAATGGCATAAAAGAACCAACCGATATTAATGCATTGGCAGATGAATATTTGCGGCTGTGTTATCACGGCTTAAGAGCGAAAGACAAATCCTTTAATGCCAGCATCAAAACAGATTTTGATGCAAGCATTGGTAAAATAAATATCATTCCACAGGATATTGGAAGAGTAATTTTGAATTTACTAACCAATGCATTTTATGCGGCCTCCCTGCCCTCCAAGGTAGGGTTCTTAGATTCCAATAATAACAAGACTCCAACTGTATGGGTGAGTACAAAAAAAATTGTCACCCCTTTAGGGGATGGGGGCGTTTTGATTAGTGTTACTGATAATGGGCCGGGCATACCTCCTAAAACATTGGAGAAAATTTTTAACCCTTTCTTTACCACCAAACCTTCAGGACAGGGAACAGGATTAGGATTATCTTTAAGTTATGATATTATAACCAAGGGGCATGGAGGCGAAATTAAAGTAGAAACAAAAGAAGGGGAAGGCACAACATTTATTATTCAGTTGCCTGTTTAAGATTGCCAGTGAGCCATAGTAATGGAAATTGTTTTTTCGGGAGATTAATTTAAATCGTTTTTTTTCTCTATTTTTTTAATAAGATTTTATGAAAAAGTATCAGTTATTAAAATTATTGGTTGTCATACTTTTTACTTGTTGTGCCTTACTGTCCAAAGCTCAGTCAACAACAAACACCAAAGCAAACACGGGATTATTTGATAATGAGGAAGTATTGGATATAACCATTAGTGGCAATATTAAACAGTTGTTAAACGACCGGTCTGATAACACTCCTTATCGTTCCCAAAATTTGTTGTATAAAAATTCCGATGGCATTGAAGTCTCGTTAAAGGTAGAAGCAAAAACAAGGGGTCATTTTAGAAAAATGAGCGAAAATTGCACCTATCCTCCTTTATTGATACATTTCGTTAATGACATACAACTACAGTCATCTGTTTTTAAAGATCAGGATAAACTTAAAATGGTTATGCCTTGTGTTACTGATGCGTATGTAATCAGGGAGTACCTGCTGTACAAAATATATAACTTACTTACGCCAAAAAGCTTTAAGGCAAAATTATTAAGGGTTAGTCTTACAGATGCTAAATCCAATAAAAATTTTGGGCCCTTTTATACTATTTTGCTGGAAGATGAAAAACAAATGGCCAAGCGAAACAACCAGGTTATTGTAAAAAGTAAGATGTATCCACAAGATACTGATACAACAACATTTTTAACAATGGCAGTATTTGAGTATATGATTGCCAACACAGATTGGTCCGTACAATACCTGCAAAATATTAAACTCCTGTCCATCGATTCGATGGGTGTGCCGGAGGCAGTACCATACGATTTTGATCATTCAGGGATGGTAAATGCGCCCTATGCAAAACCAGCCGAGGCGCTCCTGATGAGTTCTGTTAAGGAACGGCGTTACAGGGGGTATTGTGTTAAGGATTTTAAAGTTTTTGAAAGTACTATTACAATTTTTAACCAGTTAAAAGATGAGATCTATAAACTATATTCTGGCTGTAAACTTTTAGATGCAAAATATATTAAATCAACACTTCAATACCTGGACGAATTTTACGCAACCATTAATAATCCAAAAGCATGGCAAAAGGATTTTGGCTATCCATGTAAAAAAAGTGGTACCGGTAATGTTGTAATAAAAGGCCTGAGTAAAGATTAATTATAATAATTGTAAAAAAGTAAATAGTTTAAATCATCGATGTAATATTTGTAAGTTAATAATATCCACGTAGTTTTAATACTAACTTAACGTATTTATATGTCTCTTTCGGTAGCTCCTCTTATAATTGGTATTATACTCTCACAACGACTCCGCAAATTTGCAATAAGCAATAATAAACTAACATGGTTAAAACCGCTGATTTACGTAATAACTTTTTCGGCTGCACTTTTTGCAATAGAGGCAGTTTTTTCAACTGAGTACATTACCAAATGGATCTGGCATATATACCTGTTGTCATTTGTAATCATTATACTAAGACAGAAAGAACTGCGGGTGTTACGGATGTTTATATTAGCCTTTGTACCTTATTTGTTAGTAGCGCCTTTAAGCGATATTATTCAATTAGTAAGCAATGATTATTTTCATAAATGGGATAATTATATTGCTAGTGCAAAAACGCTTACGTTAATATGGATGGTTGCCATTTTGTTCAGCCAGAACAGGCAAAGTAAAGCAGCAGAAAAAGAACGCATTAAAAGAGAACATGAAGATGAGCTAAACAAAGTAATAGCTATACGAAAGGAAGAACTGGAAGGATTGGTGGCAGAAAGAACTGCAGAATTGTTGGCGCAGAAAGAAGAGTTAGAACATACACTGGAAGATTTACGCAGCACCCAATCACAGCTTATCCAGTCAGAAAAAATGGCCTCTTTGGGTGAGCTTACAGCAGGCATTGCACATGAAATTCAAAACCCGTTAAACTTCGTGAATAATTTTAGTGAATTAAATACTGAATTGATGGCCGAAATGAAACAAGAAATTGAGAAGGGAAATTTTGAAGAAGTAAAGGCCATTGCAACAGATATTATCGACAACGAAAAAAAGATACTGCATCATGGCAAGCGGGCCGATGGTATTGTAAAAAGTATGCTTAATCACAGTCGTAGCAGCAGTCTAGAAAAAGAACCCACAGATATTAATGCATTGGCAGACGAATACCTGCGGCTTACCTATCATGGAATTAGGTCAAAAGATAAAACCTTCAATGCAACCATCAAAACTTATTTTGATGAATCTATCGGAAAAATTAATGTAATTCCACAAGATGTTGGCCGGGTAATATTGAATTTACTCACCAATGCTTTTTATGCGGTAAAAGAAAAAAAGAATAATCTTACTTATCCTGCATTAGAAGGTGAGCCAATGAAGGTGGGTAAAGATAATTACGAGCCAACAGTATCAATCAGCACCAGGGTTATCGGCACTGCACTTGCAAACAAGTTGGGCGGAAACAGGGTGGAGATTAGAGTAAGTGATAATGGCAATGGAATCCCTCATCAGGTATTAAAAAAAATATTTCAACCATTTTTTACCACCAAACCAAGCGGGCAAGGCACTGGCTTAGGCTTATCTTTAAGTTACGACATCATTACCAAAGGACATGGCGGCGAATTAAAAGTAGAAACAAAAGAAGGAAAAGGAAGTACATTTATAATACGACTACCAAAACCATGAAATATTTTCAAATGAATAATTCAATACGTTTGTCCTTAAAATTTTTTTCAATAATATTTTTTGGTATTTTATTTTCATCCTGCAACACAATTCCGGATAATATCGCTTTTCCGGATAATGAGTTGAGTTATACTAAACCGGTAAGCGTTCCCTTGGTTTTTACTACCGAAAAAAAATTAATCTGGGATACTGCCAGCCATGCTGCTGTAAAGCCCATAATAAAAAAATTAGATTTAGATGCATTGCCTTCCACACCCTATGATACCGTCGGTTACAAAGCACTAACCGGCATGCCACAGAAAACACCTTTTGATTTTAACAAGCTCCCCGAAATTGATTTTAGTTTTGACGGCTTACCATCAAAACCCCTGCAGCTAAAAACTTCTCTTTTGCCGCCTCCGTTTACAGTAAAAGGGCAAGCTCCTGCAACACAAAAGGGTAATCCTCTTTCGCTGTTTGAAATTGGCACACCACAGGGCCTCCAGGCAAAATTTATTGTTGCACTCCTCAAAGATAAAAAAGGGCTGTTATGGATAAGCAGTTCGGAAGGGCTATTTAGGTATGATGGTGAGCATGTTCAAACCATTGTGCCAGGGCCAATTGCAGCTCCTGCAGATGGTATGGCCGAAGATAATAACGGCAATATTTGGTTTATAAGCTTTGATCGTGTAGGTATGATCAATACTTGTAAGGGTACTATTAGTTATACAAGTGCCTTTAAAACTCCTGAAAGGAATATTTCCAGGATAATAAAAGATACAAATGGCCGAATATGGATTTCTAAAACAACAGCCAATGCTGTGCTTATCATTGATCCCGCCACACAAACATTTAAAACACTGGATAAAACAAAGGGCCTCTCTGATGGACAACCTACAGATATAGCAGAAGATAATGATAAAAATATCTGGATCATCAGCAATACAGGCGGGGCAAATATTATTAACCCAGAAAAAAATAAAATAAAATTCCTGAAAAAAATAAATGGCCTCGGCAGTGATTCACTCAGGGCAATCACACAAGATAAAAGCGGGAAAATATGGATAGCAACAAGTGGTGGCGGCGTAGATGCAGTAGATGTGAAAAGTGGAACAATCCTTCGTTATAATGGATCTATGGGTTTCAAACAAGCCCTTACCACTAACATGTCATCAGATGATAAAGGGAGGATATGGATGGGAAAAGTTCAGGGAGTGGATGTACTGGACCCAGAAAATAACAGGGTCAGGCTTATTGACCAAAGTAAAGGCCTGGGCAATGACTGGGTATCATCCTGTACTATGGATGATTATAACAGGATGTGGGTATCTACCATTGGAGGCCAGAGTGTGATAGAACAAAACGCAGAAACAGTACATCCTTTTAATGCAGTGGTTATTAGCCTGATGGAAGATGGTGCAGGTAATTTGTGGGTGGCCACCCAAAAAGGTTTATTCATTATCAATTTTCAGAAAAAATTAATGCGCCGGTTAGATGCAGCGCATGGTTTGAGTAATGATTTTGTACAATCATTTACAAACACAAATGGAAAAATAATTGTAGCCACAAACGGAGGCTACAATATTATTGACCCCATCGGTAAAACGATAGAGACTGCTACTAAAAGAGAAGGTCTTTTGAGTGATGCTATCTATAATTCCTTTAAGGATAAATCGGGCAATATGTGGTTGGTGGGGCCTAACAATGGT
This sequence comes from Chitinophagaceae bacterium, assembly GCA_043745055.1. GTDB lineage: Bacteria > Bacteroidota > Bacteroidia > Chitinophagales > Chitinophagaceae > Ferruginibacter. The sequence continues at coordinate 6,995 of JAYTTM010000138.1, forward strand.
GTGGACGTAGTGGATTCTGCAAATAAAATAATCCGTCATGTGGATGTTGCCGGAGGGCTTAGTGATAATAATATACAGGATTTTAAACAAGATAATAATGGCCTTATGTGGCTGGCAACAAATAAAAGTGGTGTCAACATAATAAATCCTGTAGCCGGAACCGTAAAATATTTAAATAATCAACCCGGCTTAAGGGATACATGTAACCGTGTAATGCTGAAAGACAAACAAGGGCGTATGTGGATTGGAACAGATAAAGGTATTTATGTTGCAGATTTAAAACAGGGCACACTTACTACCATAACAACAAAAGAAGGTCTTACAGATAACCGTGTATTATCATTGCAGGAGTACAATGGCAGCATTGCAGCAGGCACCAATAGTAAAATAACTTTAATAACCCCACCCGGCAACACAGATAAAAACACCACAGTTATGGGGTGGAAAATAGCCCCGCTGGATAAATCAGAAACGTTAATAAAACAGCAAAATTCGTGGGCCAGTGACTATATTACTTCAAAGGGCCAGTATCTGTGGGGAGATGCCGATCTCACTATTATACATGAGCTGAAACCAGCTACTGATTCTGCAGTTACTTACATAACAGGCATCAATGTAATGACAAAGCCACAGTATTTTATTAATGCGCCTGAACTAAAAGGCAATGATACATTGTGGGCTGCAGATACTTTTTATGTAAGTGGTAAAAACCCTTTAAGCAAAGGCTATACCACCGATAATAAATTAACCTGGGACAGTGTTTCCGGGCCTTATAACATACCGGTAAACCTGCAGCTTCCACACAATCAAAATTATATACAATTGCATTTTGCACAGGCTTATTTGGGCAGGCAGGATAATACTTTGTATACCTATGTACTGGAAGGCATAGATAAAAACTGGAGTATCCCTAACACTAATCCGTATACCGAAAACTATTTAAACCTTCCATCGGGCCAATTTATTTTTAAAGTATGCAGTAAGGGACTTAATGGTAAATGGGGTATGCCTGCTTTATTTAGTTTTACTATTTCGCCGCCCTGGTACAAGTCATGGTGGGCATATACGCTGTATGCGCTGCTTGGCATGGGTCTGTTAAGAGCATACATTGTTTATCGTTCCCGGCAGCTGCAAAGAGAAAATAAAATACTGGAAGAAAAAGTAAATCTCAGAACAAAACAGTTACAACAATCCCTTGCGGATCTTAAAGCTACACAAACGCAGTTGGTGCAATCAGAAAAAATGGCATCATTGGGTGAACTTACAGCAGGCATTGCTCATGAAATACAAAACCCCTTAAACTTTATTAATAACTTTAGTGAAGTAAATACAGAATTGATTAGTGAAATGAAGCAGGAAATAGAAAAAGGTAATTTTGAAGATGCAATAGCAATTGCAAACGATATTGAAACAAATGAACGGAAAATAGTTTTTCATGGTAAAAGGGCAGATGTTATTGTAAAAGGTATGTTGCAGCATAGTCGCAGTAGCAGTGGATTAAAGGAGCCCACCGATATTAATGAACTGGCAGATGAATATTTACGGTTGAGCTATCATGGATTGAGGGCAAAGGATAAATCGTTCAATGCAACGATGAAAACAGATTTTGATCCTTCCATTGAAAAAATTAATGTTATTCCACAGGATATTGGAAGGGTGATTTTAAATTTACTCACCAATGCTTTTTATGCGGTGAGTGAAAAAAAGAAAAGCCCCCAGCCCCAAAAGGAGGGCATGGAACCTTACGAACCAACAGTTACTGTTACCACCCGAAGACTCGGCTCCCCTTTAGGGGATGGGGGCAAAATAGAAATAAAGGTTTCCGATAACGGAAACGGCATTCCTCCTAAAGTATTGGATAAAATTTTTCAGCCCTTTTTTACCACCAAACCAACAGGCCAGGGAACAGGGTTGGGCTTATCTTTAAGCTATGATGTGGTTACCCAGGGGCATGGGGGCATATTGAAAGTAGAAACTACGGAAGGGGAAGGCACAACATTTATTATTATCTTACAAGCATAAAAAAT
>JAYTTM010000139.1:0-2450 GCA_043745055.1 Chitinophagaceae bacterium
TTTTTTATGATTGATAGGGGGATATCCCCGCTGTAAAAATGTAAAGGGGGGTCGATGAGTAGTTGTTCACTTCTTGCACGCATTTAAAAGTTCTAAAAAATTTGGAAAATTAAATTTTTTTTCGTACCTTTGCTTATGGAATATAAATTAAAAAGCAAAAAAGGGATTGACGACCTCAAACCAGAATACGCCTTTCAAGGTAACTCGCAAGGGGATGAAACCAGAACCTCCTCCATAGAAGATTATAATAACTCCCAGGGCTGGTTAAGTTTTATTCTTGATTGTCCTCTAACAGATAAAGATATAGCCTCTAGAATAGAAGAGAATAAGAAGCACAACCGCCAATATATAGATAGATTAAAGAAGATAGGAGAGTTTGGTGCAGATCAAATGATTAGTTTAAACTTCTTAGATAGCGCTTTAGATTCTAAAAAGAATTTCAATTTTAAATCAGAGAGTTACAAGTTTATAATAGAAGACATGCAGAATAAATTACCTCCGGGGTATAGTTACAGACCACTCCCTCACAGTCTTACAATAAAAGTTTCCTCCATAGAAGGGCTAGGTCTTTACTCTACTCTGGATATAGAGGGGGGTATAATATTAGGGAAGTCTCACGCTTTAATAGATGGAACTTTACTTAGGTTACCCTTGGGAGGTTTTATAAACCACAGCCTAAAACCTAACAGTAAGATTACTGATAGCCAAGAAGGATACTTCTACTTACAAACATTACATAGTATAGATACCAATCAAGAAATCACTGTAAATTACTTTCAAGCGCCATGTGGGATAAAATTATAGAAATAGTAAAAAGTACACCCAATGACCAAGAGCTGGGTGAAAAGATTAGAAAATATATAACAGAAACATTAAATAAAAAACCATGATATCAATTCTTATAGCACTGCTCATAGTAGCGGTTATTCTTTGGTTAGTAAGTGCGTTCTTGCCCTTACCTTACCCAATTAAAAATATAGTACTTGTAGTAATATTAATCCTAGGACTTCTCTGGGCGTTTGGTTATGGAGGGTTCCATTTAAGATAAAATTAAATTAATAATATGTTAACATTACAAAGACCAGTTAAAGATAACCTTGGTCAAATATTAGTAGGTAAGTTATTTAGTGTGAGAACACAAATACATGTATTCCATCTCCAAACCACAGGTAAGGGATCTTTTGCACAACATAAAGCATTGGATGATTTTTACAATGAGATATTAGAATTTGCTGATAGCTTTGCAGAAATAATCCAAGGTAAGACTCAACAAATCATAACTGATTACAAGATAGAGAGTGTTATTAATTACACAGGAGTAGATCAAGTATTAAAGTATTTAGCAGATCTTAACGTGTTTATACAAGCCTACAGAGCAAAGTTACCAAGCCCAGGTTGGGATAATATAGATAATAAATGTCAAGAGGTAATAGATTTAATAGAGCAAACATCTTACAAACTAAAATTTTTAAGTTAATGGAGCAAAGAAAACAAATAAAAGGAGAGATTAAGTATAACATAACTCTAAATGAAGAACAGAAAGAAGCTAAGAGGCTTATCCTGGAGAATCAAATTGTTATTATTACTGGTCGTGCAGGTTCAGGTAAAAGTTTAGTTGGGGCTATAACTGCACTTGATCTATTGTTTAAAAAACAATACAAGAAAATAATAGCCACTCGAGCACTTATAGAAGTAGGTCGCTCCATGGGATTTTTGCCAGGTGATAAGAATGAAAAGTTTAATCCTTACATGGAAGCTTTACTTGAAAATCTTTACGAAGCTTATGATCATTTAAAGATTAACGAGATGGTAAAGGATGAACAAATAAAAGCCTTCCCTGTTCAATTTGTGAGAGGTAAAACTGTTAATGAAATATTAATAGTAGAAGAAGCTCAGAACTTAAGTAAGGAAGAGATGCTTGCAATACTTACCAGGCTTGGAAAGGAAGGTAAAATTATTATTAATGGAGACCAAGCACAAAAGGATACTCATGAAAGTTTTACAGGGCTTGATTATGCAATAGAACTCTCCAAGAAGATTATTGAAATTAAACATATTAAACTAAAAGAAAATCACCGATCTGATTTAGTAGGTAGGATCCTTGATTACGAATACACTAATAAATGATAAAGAAAAATTATTCCGAGAAAGGGTGGAGATTGTATATCATTCCTAATTTCCTTAGAGTAGGACAAAGAAGAATGGAACTAATGCAAGTTTACCACAACATAGAATTTCTAATTGAAGGTGATTTAGTTTATGTAAGAGATAAATTTAAACATGATGATTAACATTAATAAAATAAAAGAAGATGATGCTCAAGAAATTTTTGATTTCTTTACTGATAATTTGGCAAATGCTACGCAGGAATTTCAAAATAAAATAAAGGAATCTCAAATTTATCAAGCAATTCAGAAAGAGTTAGATAAGTATGTACGAGTTCCTGAACC
>JAYTTM010000140.1:0-2445 GCA_043745055.1 Chitinophagaceae bacterium
TGCTGCAGTTGGGGAATTGACCAACTGTCTGCCCGGAACTGAAGCTAAATTAATAAACAAAAGTTGAAGTTTACAACTAATGACCGGTAGAATTCCGTCAGCCGAAACTAAAGCTTGGATATGCACTGCTGCTGATTGTTCTTCCGTCATGCCCCAATTGCAGCAATACTTTTGTTGTGCGTTCGTGCTTTATATGTAGCTAATCTAGATGATATTCTTTTTGCAAAAAATCTATTATGGCTATTGCTTGTTTTTTGTGGTACTTTAAGAGGCTCACATAATTTTCAATTAGAGTTTTGGTATTAGAGAGGTAACTGGCGTATTCCATCATCAATTTATCATCCTTATTGAGCAAAGTAAATTTAGTATTTGTTTTTAATTTACATCGAGGATCAAGAACCTTAAACTCACAATCTCTTGCTTTTAACTGACTCGTAAATAATACATCAAACTGTTTTTCAATTCTTTCACAATTTTCATCATAATTAATGATACTATCTGAAGCAGCTTTATTTCTTATCAATCTTAAACCACCAGAATTTTTAAGCTGAGTAATGGTTCTTTTGGTAAAATAAACCTGAGCTCTACCAGAATATAAATAATTACTCAAACGATACATTTGCTTTAAACTGCTATCGGAATAAGGAGTAGAGTAAATATTATTTAGCAGACTATCAATCCCAGCGGCTTTTTTTGTATTACGAGGAATTTCAATATTCATTTTTACTGTGTCTTCACTAATATCTTGTACCATTGATTCAATATATTCTTTCTCTCTATTTCTTTCTATTTTGTGTTCTAATTGATACTCAGCAATAAAACTACAGAACACGGCAAAGAATAGCATAAGGAATTCCCATACATAGGATTTCCAGGTTTTCTTTCCATTGTGATGTGCATGATGATGTACTTCCATATTTTCAGTTTCTTGATTTGGGTTAATAGTCTCTGTGTCAGCAGTAGGAGTAATTTCATCGGAAGGATTTTCCGATTGAATGTTTGACGGAATATCTAAATCCTCTTCGTCTATATTGTCTGCCATTTATTCTTAGTTGATTAAAGTATTAGAATGTTCTTTTAGCATGACGCACAACGGTCGGGTATTGCTGCAGGCAGGGAATTCATTGCTGTGTCTGCCCCCAACCGCTACTGAATAAAGATATAAAAGTAAAAGATAACAAACAAAAGTTTAGCGATGCTTGTCCAGCCCACAACCGAAGCTGATAGCGAGCCGCAGCCAAAGATAACAACGTCCCGCCCTGCTTGCAGCAATACCTTTGTTGCCTGCTGGCTTGTCTCACTTTTGAAGCAATAACCACTTTGTCAATTCTATTGGGTCTGCAATGCTCCATGAATGAGGATGTCGTTTATTTCCTGGTTTCCTGTATCCTTTATTAGTTGTCGTAATTAATACAGCTTTATAATTTCCTAACTTTTGTAATTCATTAATCATTGCAGCTTGGTCTGTAATGTTAATATAAGAATAGTCATAGCCTCTTTGAGTTAACCACCATTGAATGTCTGGTTCTGTAATTAACATTATTGGAGTATGAATTAAATTTTTGATTGCTGTTTGCGTTGTGTCTGAATATGAATAGGGAGATAAGTTGTAATAATTTTCAATTGCAGTTTTTGGTGTTCCTTTTATTTCCTTTTCAATTCTGTCAATCATATAAGTAACTTCTCCATTAACTTGATTTGGTTGAGAAAGTCGCACAACTCTTTTTGCAGAATTGTAAAAACGTTCCCAATCTAGTGGTGGGTCAACTGCAAAAACGGCTTTTGGTTTTATTGCATAATTTTCTTTAACTGCTAACTCGGCATATTTTATCACACAGCTACCGCCTATAGAAAATCCTCCAATATAAAAATCCTTACCTTCTAAATGATATTTGTTTGTTATGATTTCTATTAAGCTTTCTAAAGATTGCTGTGATGAAGTGTCAACGCCAAAATATAAAGATCCTGTTTTTAGAATTGGCAAAATGGTTAAAATTCCTTGATTAGCTGCATATTTTGGAAGGTTTGTTTGAACTAAAACGTCTTGTGGAGAATTCCCAAATCCGTCTAACAAAAACATAAATGCTTTTATTGGTTTCTTATCAGGGATAACAGCAATGTACATATTTGCAGAACTGTCTTTGGAGTTCAAATAAACAGTCTCAAGTTTCTGTCCAAATGAAATTGTCGAAACACATATTGTCAAAATGGAGAAGATTGCTTTTTGCATATTGTGATGTGTCATTTAAGCTTGCAGGCAACGGTCGGGTATTGCTGCAGGCAGGGAATTCATTGCTATGTCCGCCCCCAACCGCTGATGAATAAAGATATAAAAGTAAAAGATAAAAAACAAAAGCCCAAAGGTGCTTGTCCTGCCCACAACCGAAGCTGATAGCGAACCGTAGCCGAAGATAACAACGTCCCGCCCTGCTTGCAGCAATACCT
>JAYTTM010000141.1:0-8977 GCA_043745055.1 Chitinophagaceae bacterium
GTAACCCTTGTTAACGTTACTGTATCTTTTGTAAAAAACAGTAACATTGTTAACTGGCAAACCAGCCTTGAAATAAATACAGCAAATTTTATAATTGAAAAATCTTACGATGCTAAATATTTTTTAGCCCTGGCAACCAAGGCTGCAGCAGGTTTTAGCAGTACACTGCAAAATTATAGTTTTACTGATGATGCCATTGAATACAGGCCAACTTATTACCGCATAAAAACTATCGACCATGATGGTAATTTCAAGCTGTCTAAAATTGTAAAGGTTAATCCAGCTAAAAACAGTTTCAGCATCAATAACATTTATCCTAACCCTGTAAAGAATCAATTGTTTATTGAGTGGAACAGTGCTGTAAAAAACAACACCACTATTGTAATTATGGATGTAAGCGGCAGAATTATTCAAACGAAAAGGATACCAACTGCTACAGGTTTTAACCAGCGGAGCATGGATGTTGCCAACCTGCCCCATGGCAAGTATATTATAAAAATGTTTTGCGACATTAATTGTAATACAACTTCTTTTATAAAATAAGCGGCTGGTATTTTTCGCTTGAACGGCGAGTTTCTGCACAGATATGTGCGGAAACTCGCCGTTCGTTTTTGGAGGATAGTTTTCTATTTTAAATGGGCCTGATGGTATCAGGGCAATTTCCAAAAGGCTGAGGCTAATATCCGCCAAAAAAACTACTCCTACAATGGAACGACACATTACACATGTTGGTCGGTCAATATCGAATTTCCGTCCGAGTCCAAAACAACAAAACTGGCCGGGCCTTTAGTTTGCTCATCTGCTTCACTTTCAAATTTTATGCCTTTTACCTTTAGTTGTTTTTGGATTTCTCTCACGTCATCAAATGGTTCCAATTTGTTTGCGTTTTCGTTCCACCCGGGATTGAAAGTCAAAATATTTTTTTCAAACATTCAATGAAACAGCCTAATAAGCGAATTACCATTTTTGATGATGAGATAATTTTTTTTGATGTTGCCTCCAAAAACTTTAAATCCAAGATTTTCGTAAAATTTTTTGGAGGCGTTGATGTCTTTTACAGTAAGACTAATTGAAAATGCACCTAGTTTCATAATATCTCCTTTTAAAATTAATTGCTTTGGCAATATTGTTAGATTTTTTTTGAATAAGCCCTGCGTTGATGAAGCAATTATTTTAAAGTTTGCAACACAGGTACCTGCAACACTTAAATTTATTTACTTTACCCAATTACACCTGTTTGTTTCCATAACTGCTGTTTTTTAAATTGAATATTTTAATGTTGACTGCTATTGATAATATAAATAACTAAGTTTCCAAAACAATTTAAAAACCCCTCACCAGATATTTGCTCTATAAATTTAATATCTAAATAACATTCTCAATTAAAAAATATTAAAGCCACCATTTGAGTAAATGCATTAACAATAATGTAAAATGACATTTGAAATTCGTTATTATCTTTTCCAGGTTGAAAAGATAATAATAAACCGCTTCAGGTGAAAAAATGGGGGCTCCTGCAAAGCCAATTCGGTTGATGGTTTTTCTGTTAATATTAAAATCTCTATGCAACCTCAGTAATGAGAACTTGATTGAACAATGGTCGGAAAATATTTATTTTCAGTATGTTGGTGAGGAGCAATATTTTTAGCCATCCATCCCTTGTGTTCCTACAGAATTGGTAGCTTTTAGCCAACCAATTGGCGAGCCTGATGTAGAATTAGTTTTAAAGGAAAGCATCCGCATCAACCAACCTCCAAAAGATACTGATGGCTTAGATTTTGTAAGTATTGAATCCACTGTTCAGGAGAAGAATATTACCTATCCAACAGATGATAAACTGTACAAAAAAATCATTATTAAATGCTGGAATATTGCAGATAAAGAGGACATAGATCTTCGCCAATCTTACACACAAACGGTAAAGAAATTAAAAAATACTCAACGGTTTTAGGGCACAAAAAATGGAGCAAAGGCAGCAAGAAAAGCATCTAAAAGTATACAAACTATTGCAGGCAGATTGGTAAGGTAATTAGGCCGAAAGCTTACACTGATGCGGCTTGGGCTTTATCTTGCCGCACTTAAACTGTATCAGCGGGTGTTATCGAAAAAGCGTGGCGATAGTGATAAAATTTATAGCCTGCATGAACCCAATGTGAAATGTTATTCAAAAGGAAAGGAGCACAAGAAATTTGAGTTTGGCAGCAAGGTATCTATTATTGTCAACCAGCAGACAGGCATCACAATGGGTGCTATTAATTTTACACAAACTTTGCATGATTCCAAAACAATTCCAGAGGCATTAGAACACTACGAAACGCTTAATAGAAAAGAAGCTAAAGAAGCTTTTGCAAGATTACCGGCTATGCCGAAATTATCTCAAAGGAATCATTGGCGATAATATGAACGTTATTTTATCTGCCTCCGCAATGGATTTTAAACGAGCGATGATCCTCTGGCGATCAGAGGCAATAAGATGTTGGTTACTCATCTACAGTTTAATTGCAGCAGTTTACCAGAATTTTATTGCCCAAAAACCTAACCCTACTTTTTGAAGGATGACTAAATAATACAATAAGGGATGTTTGAAATCAATCAATTATTTTTCAGTCATAGGTAGGGCTGCGTCCGCATGAAAAGACGGATACTGTCTACAATCCTGTTTGAAAACATTTTTGCGCCACCGTCATTCAGGTGTCTGATATCATGAAATAAATATTGCCTGGTCAGAAAAAAGCTATCCCTTGAAAAATCCCAGAAAGGAACTTTTTCTTTGTTGCAGATTTCTTTACAAATATCCACATCCTGGTTGCAGGCAAGTTTTTGGTAACGGGGAGAGCACACAACAAAAAGATTGGTGCCCGATGCTTTTGTTAAATCAATGAATTTTTTGAATTCATTTACTTTGTTGGTATCCGGCTCATATATATTTTCTTTTGAATTTACTTGCAATGTTGGTGGATGAACTATTCCCAACGGCACATAGCCTTTGTTATCAGGGTTCCTGCTTTTATTAACTTCCATATCACCAATTGCTATGGTAAGCACCTGCGAATTGAAAGGATATATTTGTGATAACAATTTAATTTTTTCATAAGTGCTTCTCAATGCAACTTCTTCTCTTACCTCACTGTGTTGATTATAATAGGGAAGAAGTGATGAAATTTGGTCATACTCTTTTCTACTTTTGCTAAAATCGCCGGAATAATCAAGTATTATTATTTTGGGTGTATAACGGAGTAGCACACATTTTAACAAAGCCGTTTGATAAAATATTCCAGCGCCATCCTTGCCGGTATTATAAAAATCCATTTTTAAGGAATCTTCAAAAGGTTGAGACATGTAGTGGTGATTGGCAGTGGAAGATCCAAATATTAAAATATTCGCCCTGGTAGAATCTATCGAATAAGTCGTGCGGTAATTAAACCCAGATCTTTCTTTAAAATAGAAATATCGCAGTGCTTTACCTATTGCTATATCAAATACAAAAACCACCAGTATAACCAGGACGACACTAAGAAGTAGTTTTTTTATCATGATGTTGTAGTTGTCAATATTGAAAATAGATAAATGCGCCTCCGTCAAAAACTCCGATTAAGAGAATTAGAATGATGACTATACTGTAAGCAAGTATCCTTATCGGCTTATATTTATTTTCAAACAATAAAAATTTTGCAGGCATAAATTCATCGGTAAAATCTTTTAAGAAAATCATTATAATACCGATTATCCCAAAAATAAAAACAGACGGCACCCCTATAAACAAAGTGCCTTTGCTGGAAAATATTTTACCAAAAACATCCATTGCGTCTGACAAACTTGTTGATCGGGAAAAAACTTCTGATGCTGCGAAGAGTACAAAAACAAAAAGGCAGTTTAAAAAAATATACCATCCTTTTTTAGTCAAACGCTGCCTTTTTTCAAAGGAGGATCTTTGCTTATTTGTAAGTGCTTCAATACTTAAAAAACATCCCTGCAACAAGCCCCATGCTACAAACGTTAATGAAGCGGCATGCCAGATACCACTGATTAAAAATGTAACCATCAGCGCCATTACAATGCCCCAGATTTTGTATTTTCTAAAAGCAAATGACAACGGTGTATATACATAATCCGTAAGCCAGGTAATGAGAGAGATATGCCACCTGCGCCAGAATTCTGCCATTGATGTGGCAAAGAAGGGGCGCTTAAAATTTTGCATTACAGTTATGCCTAAAACTTTTGCAACTCCCACAGCCAGTAAGGAGTAGCCACCAAGGTCAGCATACACCTGGAAGGGATAAATTAATGCAGTAAATAGCAAAGTAGTGCCATTGTGTTGAGGAATATTATGGTAAACAGCATCTACATAAATACCCAGCCTATCTGCCACCACCAGCTTCATAAAATAACCCCACAGCATAAATTTTAATCCCTCTACTACAGTAGCATAATCCGGATTTTTAGAACTCCTGAATTGGGGCAGCATATTATTCGCTCTTTCTATCGGGCCTGACAAAATCAGTGGAAAAAAAGAAATAAATAACGCCAGTATGCCAATATTTTTCTCTGCTTCAATTTCTTCATTGTACACATCGATGGTATATCCTATGGCCATAAAAGTGTAAAAAGAAATCCCCAACGGCAAAAACAATTGAATGTCTGGCATTGGCCACCGTATATGCGTTGCCTCCAGCAAATTTATCATGCTGTTATTTATAACAATAAAGTATTTAAAAAAAATAAGCGGTAATAAAATCAGCACAATGTTGAAGATTTTATACTTTTTTTTTAGAGATTCCTTTTCTGTGTCACTTATTAACCGGCCAAAAATATAAGTGGATGCTGTAACGGTGGTAAGCAATATAACAAATACAGGTTTTGTATTGAGGTAAAAAAAATAGCTGCCCAACAGCAATGTTACCCACCTGTATTTTTCGGGTGTGAGATAATAAAACACAATCAACAAAAAGAAAAAGATCAAAAAATTAAAGGAGGTAAATACCATTACATGCTATGATTTAGAAATTATAATATTGAGCATATCTCCCACATTTTTCATTTTAGTAAGATCCCTTAATTTAAAATTTATGGCAAAACTGTTTTCCACTTCAGTTATTAGCAGCATGTGGGATAAGGAATCCCAATCTTCCACATCATTAGCGGTCAATTCATCTCTAATGATTAATGTATCATCATTAAAAACATACCTGAAAATGCCTGTTAATTTATTTACTGCCTGATCTCTTTCCATATGCTATTTTTTAAAAAGCTATTCATTAAATATTAAGTATTAGATGATAGGTATTAGGAATTATAATTAACATCCAATTATTATGGTTACACTTGCTTTTTTTGATAATTATTTCAATAGATGTAAGCCTGATTTATTCAATTAATTTCTTTAAGGCTATTCTGTCTACTTTTCCATTTGTATTTAAAGGGAACACGTTCAGAACTAATGCTTTAGCAGGTAGCATATAAAATGGTAGTATAGCCCTTAAGTAAGAAGACACTACAGAAGCTGCAGCAGCGTTATCACCCTCTATAAACAGGGTAATTTCTGTATTGCCAAGCTTGCTGTTTGATGCAATGGCAACTGCATTTTTTCCATTGATGCTTTTACGTGCATGGTACTCTATTTCACCCAGCTCTATACGGTAGCCCTGGATCTTTACCTGGTAGTCGAGCCGGCCGGAATACATAATATCTCCTTCTTCATCCATAAAACATAAGTCGCCGGTTTTATAAAACCGCTCTGCAACACCATTTACAATTATTTCAAAAAAACAATCTTTATTTTTTTCGGTATTCTTCCAATAGCCTGGCGTTAATTGATCGCCACTAACGCACAATTCACCTTTGCAATTAGTAGCTAAAATATTATTTTCTTCACCTGTAATAATCGCTTTTATACCAGTCATTGGTTTGCCAATCGCTAATATTCCATTTAATTCTTTATTATTTCCAGTGGTATTGAATTTATAATAAGTGCAATATATAGTTGATTCTGTTGGGCCATAAAAATTATATAGTGCTGCATTAGGGATACAGGCAGACCATTCTTTTATAAGATCCACAGGCGATGCCTCTGCAGTAAGTATGCAAAAGCGCATGGAGGGTAAATTTATTTCATCAAAATATGGGCGCAGAAGCCTAATCATGGAAGGTGCCATTACTGCAAATGTTAATTGTTGATCTTCCATCAAACCATACACATAGCTATATTTGATTTCACCATGCGGTACGGTATAGATACATGCACCTTTTGTAAGTGGCGTTAAAAAACATTGTACAGATACGTCGAATGTTAAATCAAAACACTGGAGGCATCGGTCATTATTATCTACCGAAAAACCAGCTTCAAAAAAGGAATTAATAAAAGCGCCTACATTTTTACGCATGAGTGGAACACCTTTAGGTTTGCCCGTACTTCCTGATGTAAAGAGTATGTAAGCAGTTGATTCCTCAGCAGTCTCCTTTGGCTCAAGTAAATTTTTCTCAAAAAATAGATGTGCAGTTTTGATTGTTTTTACATTCGAAAATAAATTATCATCAGTTGAATTTATTACTAGGCCAATATCTGCCTGAGAAATTATTTCCAGACTTCTTGCCAAAGGCTGAAGCGGATGGAGTGGTACAAATGCAAGACCTTCCAGCCAGATTGCAAAAATAGATGAGTAAGTTTCTATATCATCATTGGCCACAAGTCCAACATTAGTAGTAGTATTTACTGTAGCCTGTAAAGCTGCTCTTACTTTTGAGATATTCTCACCGAAATGTTTGTAAGTAAAAAATTTTTCATTTATGCAAAAAGCATTCTTGTTTCCGTGGTACTCTATATTTTTAAGCACTGGATGTAGTACATTTTCAAGAAACATATAGCGGAAATATTTTTTTGTATAAATAATTATTTATCCTTTTTGGCAAAAAGTGATAAAATGATCTATTATCAGCATCTTTCTAAAGATGCACAATTTTAGATCCTTATTTTATAATTATGTGCACTATTTGATCCATTAACTTCTCAAAAACTAAAAAAGCTATTTCAATTAATACTACAACGTCTTTTTGGTGGAGTAGGCGGAACCCAATTGAACCGTTATTGCGGTTTCTGTCGTTTATAAAGAACCGTAGATCTCAATGAAATGATAACTTTTATAAGAATTTTGTAACCTCTAAACGGATAATTCCCGGAAATGTTCTACCGGTATTAAAAATGATTAAACACGTTGTTCGATTGCATGTTATGTTGATACGTTGAAAAGAGATTATGCTCGCACTCAGCAGAGAATTAACAGCGTTTTCGGAAAATTGCTGACCTTATTCTGCCTGTCAGCATCATCCTTTTAGTGCTGCATTTTTATTACGCTTGCAATTGTGCTTATGTATACTTGCTAAAGCCTAAGGAAGCGTTAATTCTACTTTGACAGATTAAGTTTTACAGTTTCTTCTTAAAAATATCACTTTGCCGTTTTCCTCCGTGGTCGGTGTCCACCGACCACGGAGCAGCTGATATGAGTGGTGGTTAGGTGCATTGTTAACTTTTAAATGGAGCCATTTTACAATAAAGACTGTGTATATTCAATTACATTTTGTTGCAGATCTAATTTTATTTCTTCCCAGGTTTTTGGTAGTAGTTGCACCGGCGATGGCTCCAGGTTTGCATCGTCAAAATTGGTAAGGCTATGAATAATATAGCCTATATCAATTGCGGGAAACTTCGATTTGAATATTTCCAGCATTTGAGCAAGTGAAAAACTATTTAACAGAAAAGCAATATCCCAAAAATCTTTTTTAGAAAATCGATTGCTCAACGCCTGTAACTTCATAGGAATGATATCCTCGGGGGATACAAGCCTGGCTCCTTCTGTGGTTTCAAAAGGCAGCAGCCATTTAAATGGGTATAAAACAAAATCCACTTTCACATTGTCGATGATAAACATCATTGTTTGATTTTGTTCAAATAACAACTCGGCTGATGGAAAGCCTTTAGTAATGGCCTGAAAAACAGTACTGTTTTGATACGGGGTATTGGTGAAAAAATCAAGATCTGCCGATAAACGATGCCCAATACGTAATGCAATGTTGGTGCCGCCGCCCAATGCAAAATTTGTAAATTGCGGAAGATCACAAATTCTTTTCAATAATTCCAGGGTAGCGGGTTCAACAGCATTTTGTTGTAGCATGTAAAATCAGTTTTCTGAAGTTGTAAAATAGTGCAGAGAAAGCTTAATACCGGTTTACGGAGATATGCCGACTTTACAATCTCCTGCCGTATGCGAGGCAGGCTGTAATATTTCATGATCAATAACTGATCGTTCCAGCTACCATAGTTAAATACTTTTTCCATTACAAATAAAGAAGATTTTTCAAAATCTAATTCATCAAATGAAATATCCCAAAAAGCCTTTTTTGAAATGGACGGTCCTACCATAATTGTTGCTATATCAGTAAAGTTAATCATTCCCGTTTTTTGTTTACTTAGTTTTAGTATTAATTGTTAGTGAATCAATTTACAAATGGCGATCCTTTTTTTATAACAGCTGTTTTAGTGGGCTACAATTAGCTCCACTCTTAAACCAATTTAAAAAGGCGACTCGTTGTCCGGTAAGTCAAAACTGTTTATACTAAAAAAATACCCTGCAGACTACTACAACTTTCAATTGGATGAACATGCAATTGTTACGGGCATTGCAATTAATGGAATTATATTTAAGAGAAAAAAAGTTATATAATATCTACCTTTTTACCAGTAGTTGCAGCCTCATAAATGGCTTGTAAAATCCTTACGTCTTTTAGTCCTTCCTGGCCGGTGATATGATCCGGTAATTGTTTATTTTCTAATAATACTTTAGCGATGGCATCGCATTGGGTGGCTTGCTGGTTGATAGTTGGGAAATTCAGTTCTCCATTGCTTGTTCGTCCTTTAAAGGGACCATAACTAATGGCAGGGCTTAGTTCAAAAAAACCTTCATCTGCGGCAGCAAAAAAACGATCC
>JAYTTM010000142.1:0-2437 GCA_043745055.1 Chitinophagaceae bacterium
GCAAAAATATTTCCTATTTGTTTGTGATCAATTGCCGGAAGCGGATGATTCATTTTTTAATCACTGGGGTAAACGTGAAATTCTTGATTCGGTTACGCAAAAATATGCAAGAGAATTTGGTGCCAAAATTGTGTTATATAGTCAGCCGGATGATTCTGTAAGAATTATTGCAGAACAACATATGCGGCAATCTAGAAACCAGTTCAATTTTAAATAATTACCCCTGTTTTTCCATCATTTCCATTACAGGCTGCCAATGGGTAATATACAATTGCTGTAAATGTTTTTTATCAACTTCTTCTAACTTCACTAAGTGATTTGTATTCAATAAAACATGTTCGGGCGTGCGAATACCCGCAATAGCAGTAGAAATTTCAGGGTAACTTAAAATATAACTGAGCGCCAAACCCGATTCGGTTGTTTGGTATTTATCACAGAGTAACCAAACTTGTTCCTTCAGTATTTTCAATATTGATTCTGTGATATGTGGCACCACCCGATAACTTCTATGATCATCAAAAGGGAAACTGGTATCTGTTTTTATTTTGCCTGATAGTAATCCAAACTGCAAAGGCATTCGAGCAATGATTCCATAGCCCTTCGCTTCAGCCTTTGATAAAATGGGTAATGCTTTTTGATTGATCAGATTAAAAACTAATTGGAATCCATTACCCAAGTCATTCTTAAGAAAAAAATCCGCCTCTGTAAATGGATTGAAAGTGTTTAGTGAAATACCCCAATACCGAATTTTTCCTTGCTGCTGTAGTTGCTGCATGGCTTCTATACATTCTCCATTTTCTAGGTGAGCCAATCGAGCAACATGCAATTGATGAAAATCAATACAATCACGTTTCAATCTTTGCAAGCTTAGTTCACAAGCTTTGATGATGTGATTTTTGGAATAATCAATAGCAATTTTTTTATCTACACCTATTTTTTGGCCCAGTTTGGAGGCAATGAATACATCCTTTCTATTCCCAATGGTTTTACCCAATAATTCTTCGGAATGGCCCAAACCGTAAAAATCTGCTGTATCGAAAAAATTAATGCCCGCATCCAAAGCAGTATGAATAGCTGCAATAGAAGTTTTGTCATCCGAAGGGCCCCAACCAATGGCTATTCCACCCACAGATGCGGCACCTCCAATAGCCCATGTGCCGAATCCGATTTCACTAACGGTAATATCTGTATTTCCAAATTGTCTGTAATTCATACACTTAGTTGTTAATAAGCTTGTAAACCTAAGCACAATTCAACTATTTTTACAGTAATCTTTACAAACTAATCATGAAAAGACCAATCCGGGTTTTAGTTGCCAAAGTGGGATTAGATGGCCATGATCGTGGGGCAAAAATTATTGCAACTGCTTTACGCGATGCAGGCATGGAAGTAATTTATACCGGCCTTAGACAAACAGCCGAAATGGTAGTTAATGCTGCATTGCAGGAGGATGTAGATGCCATTGGCATCAGCATTTTAAGTGGTGCGCATATGACTGTATTTCCAAAACTAATGGCGCTATTAAAAGAAAAGGAAATGAATGATGTATTAGTTACCGGTGGAGGTATTATTCCCGAAGATGATAGTAAACAATTGCAGGAGTTGGGAGTAGGCAAACTATTTGCCCCCGGGGCAGCCACAGCGGATATTGCTTCTTATATTTCAGACTGGGTTGCCATTCATAGAGATTTTTAATAAACCACAGATTTACGAAATTTTCTTTCCTTTTAAACACTAAACTACTATTTCATGTATCAAACAATAATAACTGCTGTTGAAGACGGAATATTTATCATCACCATTAATCGTCCGGAAAAATTAAACGCGTTAAATCAACAAGTTTTTGCAGATCTAAATTTAGCGCTTGATGAAGTATATGCAGATTCGAACATTAAATCTGTAATCATTACAGGAGCCGGACCTAAAGCTTTTGTTGCCGGAGCTGATATCAGTGAGTTTAGTAATTTAACAAAAGAACTAAGTATCGCCATGGCCAAATCAGGACAGGATACTTTTTTTAGAATTGAAAATTGTCCAAAACCTATCATTGCCTGTGTAAATGGATTTGCATTGGGTGGCGGATGTGAACTAGCCATGAGTTGTCACTTCAGAATTGCCTCTGACAATGCCAAATTTGGACAACCTGAAGTTAACTTAGGTTTGATCCCCGGTTATGGTGGCACACAAAGACTGGTGCAACTCATTGGCAAGGGAAGGGCACTTGAATTATTAATGAGTGGAGGCATGATTGATGCCCAATCAGCTTTACAATACGGATTAGTAAACTATACAGTACCACAAGAAGAATTATTAGCCAAAGCCAAATCGGTTTTAGCTATCATCAATACAAAAGCACCAATTGCTGTAGGGAAGTGTATTGAAGCTGCGAATGCAGTATTTGATGAAAACAAAAATGGTTACCAAATTGAGGTGACTG
>JAYTTM010000143.1:0-2435 GCA_043745055.1 Chitinophagaceae bacterium
CGGCTCAAAATTGGAGGCTTCAACTACTTCAAATTGTTCAATTTCACCAGCTGCATTTGGAAGAGAAATAACCGTTGAATGCCTGGAAGCCTGTTTGCCAGCGACAGAAAATAATTCTTGCCTGAAAGGGGCAATATTTAAATTAAACAATTTGAAATTAGCAGGAAATGATTGTCTTGCTACCGTTTTATCTGTATTGACTTTACCAACGTTGGCATGTAAAGTCCATGCATTCTTTTGTGCCATTACAACATGTAAAAACATGAATGAAAACAGCGCTAGCAGCAATTTTTTCATAATCAGTTTTGATTTATAAAATTAGTAAACATTGAATATAGTCGAATTTACTTAAACTATTAACAAAACTTTAAAGTATTTAACTCTAGATAACTAACCTTTAGCATATGAATAAAATCCAACATTAAAACTTGCATCCATTTAAATGGATACGTTTATTTTTACTGTAAACCATCCTTTATGTTAAAATCTGTTTACAGTTTACTAAAAAAAGATGTGTTGCTCGAACTGCGGCAGCAGCATACGTTATATGGTATATTGCTGTACATAGCATCTACTGTTTTTGTGCTGTCTCTTGCTGTACAGGAATTAGAAGCCAATGTGTGGAACGGATTGTTTTGGGTAATACAGTTGTTTATTTGTGTAAATTCAGTAGCCAAAAGTTTTTTGCAGGAAAGCAAAGGAAAAATGTTGTACTACTATTCTATTGTATCGCCGGTACAATTTATCATTGCTAAAATTATCTATAATGTATGCCTGATGATTGGTATGAGCCTTGTTAGCTTGTTATTATATGCCATTTTTTTAAACAATCCATTGAGTAAAGTGCTTCAGTTTACTGGTATAGTAATATTGGGTGGTTCAAGCATTAGTTTGGTATTTACTTTAATGAGTGCCATTGCGGCCAAAGCCAATCAGAATGCAGCACTAATAGCCATACTTGGTTTTCCGGTAATATTACCCTTGCTGTTGTTGCTGATGCGGTTAAGCAAAGCAGCTTTCAATGAAATTTTCCGGGAAGGAGCTTTGCTTCAGTTAACGGGTTTAATACTAGGACTTGATCTGCTGATTGCAGGAATGGCGGTAGTTCTTTTTCCTTATTTGTGGAAAGAGTAATTAAGGGTTTCACGCAAAGACGCAGAAAGGCAAAGAAGCAAAGTTTGTTGTTGAATAAATGTTTTTATTCTTTGCTTCATTGCACCTATGCTGCTTTGCGTGAAAAACCTGTTGTATTATTTCCTTCTTTGCGTAAAATGCAAAATATTATTCCATCCTTTTTAACCTTTACCCTACCTTTGCGGCACTCAAAAAATCCTTTTGTAAGTGAATAAAAGCTGGTGGAAAATAGCATCTTTTTTGTTGTTGGTTTATACCATTGTTGGTGGGTTTTTACTGGAGGTACCACACCTGCCTATCCTCAACGAAACAATTCGCAATCTTTATTTTCATGTGGCCATGTGGTTTGGTATGATGATTCTCTTTATCGTAAGTTTTGTTTACAGCATCAAATACCTGCGGGGTTTTAATTACCGGTATGATATATACGCCAAACAGTTTGCAGCATTGGGATCCTTATTTGGAATATTGGGCTACACTACCGGCGCCATCTGGGTTTCAGTAACCTGGCTTACAGACCAAAGCCAGTCTATTGGCAGCGTAATGAAGGAGCCAAAATTAATTGGTGCTGCTATTGCCTTACTAATCTACGGTGCTTATTTTGTGTTGAGGGGTTCATTTACCGATATTGATAAAAGGGCAAGGATAAGTGCAGTATATAATATATTCGCTTTTGTAATGTTATTTCCCAGTATATGGATTATACCCAGGTTAGTAGGTAGTCTTCATCCTGGTGCGCCGGGTAGTGACAGCGGCAATCCGGCTTTGAATTTTAAAGATATTGACCTTAGGTTACGAATGGTATTTTACCCGGCTGTAATAGGTTGGACTTTGCTGGGCGTTTGGATTGCCACTTTAAAAATAAGACTACAGCTTATGAAAGATAAAAGTCTGCTGCAGGAAACTTCAACAAAAAAATAGTTGATATGGGATACCTAAAAAAAATAGTTCTGTTGTTATTAGTTTTATTAAATGCTGTGCTTGTTTTTGCACAGGAAAACAAAGCAGTAGAAATGGCAGATGTAATGCGCAGCAATGGTAAAATATATGTGGTAGTAGCTATTTGCCTTACGATATTAATCGGCTTGTTTTTATATGTGTGGAATGTTGATAGAAAAATAGCCAAGCTGGAAAAGGAGTAAACAATTTCTACCTTACGATTTCTTTTCGAATATCTATATTAATAATTCAGACAAGTTGAACATAGATATAAAGCTGAACGGAGCGTCGCCAATGAAGCTTAATAGTAGCACAAAACCCTGTATCAAAAAAATAATTAAATATTCAATAACAGTAGCTTC
>JAYTTM010000144.1:0-8924 GCA_043745055.1 Chitinophagaceae bacterium
CAGCTGCTAAAGTTGACAATTTGACTGCAAATGAGGGCTTGGCAAACTGTTTGACAATTGTACCTTTGCCAACCAAAATATAAAATCAATCATTCAAAATATACAATATATGGAAGAGAAAAACACGACCAACAGCGAAGAAGAAACTGTAACTGCCACTAATAATTTTGAAGACATAGATATTAATGCTGATTCCGACATTCCTGGTACTAATCATTTAAGCAATCCGGAACAGACAAAACTCACAGAAAAACTGCAGGAAGAACTGGACGAGCAGAAAGATAAATACATTCGTTTATTTGCCGAGTTTGATAATTATAAAAGGAGGAGTGCAAAGGAGAGGATTGAGTTGATACAAACTGCCGGCAGGGAAGTAATTACTTCTATGCTGGATGTACTCGATGATTGCGACAGGGCGGAGAAGCAGTTACAAACCAGCAATGATATTGAACAGATTAAGCAAGGCGTACAACTTGTATTTGGTAAATTAAGAAACATAATGCAATCAAAAGGATTAAAGGCAATGGAAAGCATTCATACTAGTTTTGATGTGGAAAAACATGAAGCTATTACTGAAATACCTGCACCCAATGAAGAACTTAAAGATAAAATACTGGATGAAGTGCAGAAAGGTTATTACCTCAACGACAAAATTATTCGCTTTGCAAAAGTGGTTGTAGGAAAGTAAGGCTCTGCCCTGCTCTGCCCCTATCCCCTAAAGGGGGATTTGGAGTAAGCTAATTCGAAGAGCAATTTAATGTACACAGCTTTGTCCCTATCCCCTAAAGGGAGATTTGGAGTATTATAATGCAATATTTTATTTATAAATCAGCCTTAATTTTTAAGGTTAAAAAATCACTCCGCTGGTAAGCGGAACAGGGCATGAAGAAAGACTTTTACGAAATACTAGGTGTATCAAAATCTGCTTCAGCAGATGAAATTAAAAAAGCTTACCGCAAAGTAGCCATGCAATTTCACCCGGATAGAAACCATGGAGATAAGGCAGCTGAAGAAAAATTTAAAGAAGCCGCTGAAGCCTATGAAATTTTAAGTGATACTGATAAAAGGGCACAATACGACCGCTTTGGCCACCAGGCATTTAGTGGCAGCCGGGGCAGTGGCGGTGGATTTAGTGGTGGCATGAATACAGATGATATTTTTAGCCAGTTTGGAGATATTTTCGGAGATGAAAGTCCCTTTGGAAGTTTCTTTGGCGGTGGGGGCAGACGTACTTCAAGTGCCCGCAGCCGTGGCGTTAGAGGCAGTAATCTTCGTATAAAAATTAAATTGAATTTTGAGGAGATGGCTAAAGGTGCCAGCAAAACTGTAAAAGTAAAAAAATACATACAGTGTACTACTTGCACAGGTAGCGGTGCTAAAGATAAAAACAGCTCACAAACCTGCGGTACCTGTGGTGGTAGCGGACAGGTAAAAAGAGTTCAGAATACATTTTTAGGCCAAATGCAGACGGTAACTACCTGCCCTACCTGTAATGGCGAAGGTTCTACCATTACCAACAAATGTACCGTTTGTAAAGGCGAAGGCAGGGTATATGGCGAAGAAACAGTTACGATTGATATTCCGGCAGGCGTACAGGAAGGCATGCAACTAAGCCTGAATGGCAAAGGCAATGCAGGAGAACGTGGCGGCAGCAATGGAGATTTAATAGTTTTGATTGAAGAAGAAGCGCATGAGCAACTCCATCGGGATGGGCTTAACGTTGCTTTCGATTTACATATTTCCTTTCCGGAAGCAGTTTTTGGTACGCAGATAGAAGTACCAACTATTGATGGAAAGGCTAAAATAAAAATTCCACCAGGTACCCAAAGTGGTAAAATATTCAGGCTAAAAGGAAAGGGGTTTCCTTCTGTAAACAGTTATGAAAAAGGTGATCAATTGATACATGTAAATGTATGGACACCACAGCATGTAAATGGGGAAGAAAAAGATATGCTGGAGAAAATGCAGGCTAGCATTAATTTTCAGCCTAAACCAGAAAAGGGAGATAAATCATTCTTTGATAAAGTAAGAGAGATGTTTAGTTAATCGTCTGCATCTTTACGTTTTCTTTTTGATTTGGATTTGCTATAAATTTTTTTGGCATCACCCACCAACTTTACAAATTGTTTTTGCAGGTATTCATTTTGATTACAGGCATTTGTTGCTATATGTTCCAGTAGTTGCCAATCAGCTTGTTTGGTAAGGTATTTAGATTCCCTCAATTTAAGCCCAAACAATGCGATTGCAGCACCTAATTGTAGCTCTTTGTTGATGCCGGTAAATTGTACGCTGTTGGCTGTGCATTGGTGATGAATTTTCTTTTCAATTTTGTCATAGATGGGTGTATATCTTAACGTAACTTCTGCTAACTGTTTGTTGGCCATTGCTGCAGAAGTCAGGCTATCATTATCAACGAGTGGTGTAAGTTCAAAAATGGCCAGTACGCTATTGCCACTTCCAACTTCACCGCCATCTAAATCGCCGGTGCTATCTGCAATGGCATCTTTTTTATTATCAAATCCAATCAAGCGGTAATCTTTTACTAAATCAGGATTGAATGACACATTTAAAAACACATCTTCAGCAATAGTAAAAAAAGTTTGAGTTACTTCTTTCACCAGTACTTTTTCTGCTTCATTAATATCATCGAGGTAAGCATAATTACCATTACCACGTTTGGCAAGCGTTTCCAGTTTTGAGTCTTTAAAATTCCCCATGCCCACACCAAGACAGGTTAGATAAACCCCAGACCGACGTTCCATCGATATTAAATCTTCCAATGCCTTTTCAGTAGTTTCCCCCACATTAAAGTCGCCATCAGTAGCTAAAATAACCCTGTTGTTACCGTTCTTGATAAAAGATTTTTGTGCCATCTGGTAAGCCAGCCTTATGCCAGATTCTCCTGGTGTATCGCCACTTGCGGTAAGTTCTTCAATTGATTTAATCATCTTTTCTTTTTCTGCGCCGCTCGTAGGCTGCAACCACACTGCCACTGAACCACCATAGGTTACAATGGTAACTGTATCAATTGCTCTTAAATTTTTAACCAGCATTTGAAAAGCAGCTTTTAGCAATGGCAACCTGTTGGGCATATCCATGCTACCCGAAACATCTATCAAAAACACCAGGTTGCTGGGCGGCACGTTTTTCATATCAATTTTGCTGGCATTGACGTTTAAAAACAACAACTGCTTATTTATATTCCAGGGGCAGGCTGCTAATTGCGATTCAATGTTGAAATGCTCCCCTTTTTCCGGTTCCTTATAATTGAGGTTAAAATAATTTAATAACTCCTCTATTCTTACAGCATCGGGCGGCACAGTACTCTTCATAGCTAAAAACCTGCGGATGTTACTATAGCTTGCTTTGTTCACATTAAGGGAGAAACCGGTATTGGGAAATTTACGGGCATTTACCAGTTCGTTTTCTACCAAAGAAAAATAGGATTCATCGCCTATACTCCAGGTAAATTTATAGGATTGGTTTTGATCTTTGGTAATCGAAATAAGCTTAGGCCTGTGTTTGCTGGAATTTGAAGAAAGTGCTTTTAAAATAACTTCTATATAATTATTGGCCTCTATAGGAATGGTTTTAGTTTCAAATCCATCCAAATCTACCGTTATAGAATCCTTTGCTTTTGTGCTGGAAATACCGAAACCTCCGGAAGTACCTGAGTAATACAACAGTTTATCGGAATGCAATACAATTTTTACATTTTGTAAATTTTGTTTTTTTTCATCTTTTATTTGCCCCCGTAGATAAAATTGGGCATTGCAATTAAGAACAATGCAGCTTATAACAAATATGGATATACAGTTTTTCAATAAGCAAACAATTAAGGTATTTTATTGAGTCAACAACGATTAGTAAGCCTATTCTATTGTACCTCACCACCAATTAACTGGTATATTTCAGGTATATTACGGCCAAGGCCATCATAATCTAACCCAAATCCCAATAAAAAAATATTTGGAACACTAAAGCCTAAATAATCAATTACAATTGGATGCTCTAAGGCCTCGGGCTTGTGCAGCAAGGCAGCAATCTTTAAGGAGGCAGGCTGCTGGTTTATCAATTGAGGCAAAAATTTATTGAGTGTATTGCCTGTGTCTACGATATCTTCAATAATAATTACATGACGATTTTGAAGTGGTTCATCTAAACCAATAGAGGTAATAACATTACCGGTACTGCGGGTGCCTTTGTAAGAAGCCAGCTTTATAAAACAGATTTCTGCTTCAATATTTATTTCTTTGAAAAGATCTGAAGCAAACATAAAAGAA
Source organism: Chitinophagaceae bacterium (assembly GCA_043745055.1). Classification (GTDB taxonomy): domain Bacteria; phylum Bacteroidota; class Bacteroidia; order Chitinophagales; family Chitinophagaceae; genus Ferruginibacter. The sequence continues at coordinate 4,284 of JAYTTM010000144.1, forward strand.
CCATTGAGAATGGCTATAAAAATGGGGCGTTTATCCTTATAATCAGCGTTGATTTGGGTAGCGAGTTCCTTAATACGAATACCAATTTCCATTGCAGGGATATATGGCTTAAACTCTTTATCGTTTACTTTTATGATTGACATAGTTGTTTATAATTTTTTGGCAGCGATTTATTTTTCTATTTAGCAACTATCAATTGCTGACCAATACTTAAATTATTGCCGGTAAGATTGTTCCATTCCTTTAATTGAGTAACTGTTACATTGTACTTTTTGGAAATAGTATACAATCCTTCTTTGGGCTGTACCTTGTGTGTTTTTGTTGTTGTTTCACCAACATCTTTGGTATTAGTTAAAGACAATACAGCTTTGTGATGCTGTAGGTTCAATTGTGTTCCAGGCTGCAAGTCATCTTCTAATAGCACCTCATTAAAAGCCAACAAATTTTGCAATTGAATTCCTTGTTTTTGAGCTACATCGTACAGTGTTTCTCCCTGCTGCGTGCTATAAAACTCTTGGGCTCCAACCTCTTGTTTTCTTTGCAAAAAAATCAATTGGTGTCTGGCCAATAAACCGTCGGTTGTTAAATCGTTGAACGATAATAATTTGCTTAATGGTATATTATTTTGCGTAGCTATAGCCAGTAAGGAAGTGCCTTTTGCTGCCAGCATACATTTGCTGCCGTTAATAGCTGTTACATTACCTGTAAATTCCGCACTGCTGCTTGGCTCATTTCTTGTTGCTGTTTCTGAAACTACCTTATCTGCAACGGCTTCTTTTTCGTTCGCATTTTTATTGGTTTCAAATTGGGGCATTTCATCAACAGCTGCCAAAGAATATTGCTGCAAATTGTATAGTTCAATATTTTTTATCAGAATGTCTGGGTATTTAGGGTTGGTTGCATAACCTGCTTTTTTCAGGCCTCTTGCCCATCCTTTGTAATCTGAAGGATTAAGGATGAATAAACCACTGTAACGTTCGCTACCCCTCAAAAAATTGCTGTGATCACGGAAAGATTCTTCTGCATCTTTATAGGAACGAAAACATTCACCAATAGCATCATCATCATGCGTTACACCAGGACCGGTCCAGTTGCTTTTGCATTTTATACCGAAATGATTATTTGATTTTTTTACCAGGCTGCTGTTGCCGCTTTCTGTTTCAAGCAAGCCTTGTGCAAGTGTAATGGAAGCAGGTACCCCCATACGCTTCATTTCCCTGATGGCAACATCTTTATATTGCTCGATGTATTGTTGCGGCGTTAATTGCTGTGCGTAAACACTTGTACCCAGCATAAGTAACACCAAAATGGGATAAAGTTTTTTAAACATAGTTTATTGTAATTAGATTTATTCCTGTTCTGCAAAAAGTAAAACTATTCTATTTTTTCCTGATCATACTGATACCATCTCTCAAGGTAAGCATTACCTGATGTACCCGTTCATCGGCTTTTATATGCTGATTAAAGTTATTAATTGCAATAGCATTTTTTCCACTGATGGGTTGCTGTAACACTTGCCCATGAAACAACACATTGTCAACAATGATTACACCATTCTTTCTTACACTGGGCAAAACTAATTCGTAATAATCAATATACCCTGTTTTATCTGCATCTATAAAAACAATATCCCAAATTTCATTCAATGTTGGGATAATATCCATGGCATTACCTGTTAATTGAACTATTTGACTTGCTTGCAAAGATTTGTTAAAAAAAGATTGGGCAAGTGCTGCATCCTGCTCTCTTAGTTCAATCGTAAATAATTTCCCCTCTGGCTGCAATCCTTTGGCTAAACATAAAGCGCTATATCCTGTAAAGGTTCCTACTTCTAAAATCCTGGATGGTAGTAATAGCTGGCTGATAACAGCAAGAAATTGTCCCTGCACTTTACCACTAAGCATATGTGCCTGCGGATGATTTTTTGTGGTGTAGTTGTTGATTGTTTGCAGCAGTTCATCCTCATCTGTTGTAAACAATTCAGCATATTGTTCTGCTGATTCATTTATCAATTCAATCATCGTCATGTTTTTTTGGGATTTATAAGCAAGGCCAGCCTTTTCGAAAAGCCTGCTCATTATCAAACAGAAAAATGTATTAATTTATACTGTAAAAAAAGTTTCAATTAAAGATCTTGTATTTAAGCTATTGCCGGATCAACCGTTTAAAAAGATGAAATGGTATACTTCAAATAAATTATTAAAAGATTGAAAAGCATTACCAGTTTTAATTATTGCAATTTATTGTGTTTAAAAGTTTTGTTGCAGCACTAAATTGAAACTATCAATAAAACACAAATTCAATATTTTTTCTCCATGTTAATAAGCAACAAAACACTTCGGTAATCACACTATTCAATATCAACATCCATTACATTATCATCCGGTATGCGATCGATCAATTTATTGTAGGGATCAATACCGGCTTTAATAGGTTTGCCTTTTACATGCAGCGTAATTTTTCTTTGTCCCGCTGTTAATTTGTATTTCTGTATGTAAAGCGGATTAATCATTTTTCTGCCATTTTTATCCTTCGTCTCTTCGCCAAATATGGCTATGTCGATGTAGTCGTTCATGGTAGTCACAGATTCTTTTCCGCTGCTATCTGCATATAATTTTTTAGCACTTAAATCAAGGGTTACATCATATGCATCCTTGCCAGCTGGTTTAGCAGTGGCTTTAATTATTTTATTTTCATATAGGGTAATCTTTTCCCAGGTATCGGTTAAATAATAGTGCAAAGAATCTGGTGTATGTTTTTTAAGAAATGCATACAAATCATTGCTTCCAGCAAAGGGGCCGCTTTCTTTTAAAGCAAAGCTATCCCTGAACTCATGCAAGGCTTTGTTGAGCGTGCTATCGCCAATTAAATCCCTAAGGCCATACAATACAAGGCTTCCTTTGTTGTACCATTGGTAGGGACGATTGCAATTGATAAATACATTTTCTTTTTTTGCTTCATTGGCCCTGCCGCTCAAATACCTGTCTAGTTCATCTTTTAAAAATCGTTTCATATTATCCTTGCCATACTTTCTTTCTGTTAGCAGCAAGGCGGTATATTCTGCCAGCGCTTCTGATATTAAATTGGAGCCTCTTGTATAGTTGGGAGTTACCTGGTGGCCCCACCATTGGTGCGCCAATTCATGTGCAGTTACAAAATAGATGTAGTCAAAATCATCCGGACTTTTAAAATCCGCCACCCAACCAAAACTTTCAGAAAACGGAACAGTATTGGGAAAGCTCTGAGCAAATCCGGCGTACCTGGGAAATTCCAGCAAGCGCATTTGCCTATACTGGAAAGGCCCATACGCCTTTGAAAAATATTCAAGGCCATCTTTGTACGCCGCTTTAAAACGATCTAAATTAAATGGGTGTTGGTGATCGTAGAAAATTTCAATATTGATCTTTCTTCCATCACTGATGGTAACAGCATCTTTCAGTACTTCGTATTTTGCAGATACAATGCTGAAGAATAAATCGATAGGAGTATCCTGCACATAAGAAAAATACTTACGCCCATTTTCCTCCCATGTCTTTTGAAGATACCCCGGTGCTACAGCAATTTGATCCGGCGAGGTACTAACTACCGCCTCAAAATGAATCAGATCCCCATCATCATTAAACAACATGCGGTTAATTCCTTTAGGATCATTTTGCTGGGGGAACTCCTCATTCTTCGGTTGCAATCCATTCTTCTTTCGGTATTCATCGCTTTCCAGTTCTCTTTGCGAATCGTAGCCAAATGCCGGAAGCCCACCGCTGTAAAAAGTACCATTGTATAAAATCTCCCTGCTGTAACCACTGTTTAAAAAACCATGATTGGCAATGGCTGAGTTAACTTCCAGCAAGGCTGTATCACCAGGTTGCAATGTTGCAGGCAATGTATAAATACGGTAATTGAGGGTGTCTTTTCCTTTTTTAAACCAGGTAAAAAGCGAGTAGGGTGAGGCTAACGGGCTGGTGTAGCTTACAGGCTTTCCATTATACAAAATACTGTAATCAACATTTTGTTCAGCAAACAAGTGTAGTGCTTTGATGGGTTCATCTGATTTATTTTTAAGAAAAAGTTTTGCATAAATAGCTACCCTTCTCTCATTGGGAAAAATATCCGCCTTCATTAACACCGAGGTTACTTTTGGTTGGGAAATTGCTTCATATTTTTTTAATGTTTTCTCGTACAATGCAGTTCTATTTCGGGTTTCAGCAGCAGTGTAATAATTATTGAGGTAGCTTACATTGTAATAAATATATGCACCACTGCCGATCCATCCTAAAAAAAACAAGGTGGTCAATGCTCTTTGCCGTCCATTAAAACGTTGCATAGCCACCCTCCACCTTTCTTTAAAACCACCGGTAATACCACGCTGATAAAAAAGGTACGAAATGGTTACCAGCAAAGCTCCCAGCATAAGCCAATAAAAATTAAACCAGTTTACAGGCTCCAAAAAATGCCCAATGCCATTCATATCGCTCCAGGTATAATTAGGCGTATAAAAATAAAAGAACAGGTTATAATCCATCCGGGCAAACGACCTCAACAGGAACATGGTAATCCATATCAGCATAGCCATACCATGGCCTCCAAATTTATTATTCATAATGATATGTACAGCAAAACACAACAGCACCATCTGTATGTAAG
>JAYTTM010000145.1:0-2423 GCA_043745055.1 Chitinophagaceae bacterium
GATGTTTTACTAAACCGCAACAATGATAACAACGAAGCTACAGAGGCACTCATCAACTTTGCAGAAACTGTAAAAGCAAAAGGCAAAGAAATTATTAAAGATGAAAAATGGAGAAACGAACCGGTAGAAAAAAGACTGTCGCATTCTCTCATTAACGGCATTACTGATTATATTGAAGCAGATACAGAGGAAGCAAGGCAAAAATATCCCAAACCGTTAGATGTAATTGAAGGCCCGCTAATGGATGGCATGAACATAGTGGGTGATTTGTTTGGTGCTGGTAAAATGTTTTTACCACAGGTAGTAAAAAGTGCCAGGGTAATGAAGAAATCAGTAGCAGTACTTACTCCATTTATAGAGCAGGAAAAAGAAGATAGAAGAGCTGCTCATCTTGCCGCAGGCACCATTAATGAAGAAACTGCAGGAGCTGCTAAAATTTTATTGGCCACCGTAAAAGGGGATGTACATGATATTGGAAAAAATATTGTAGGCGTAGTGTTAGGCTGCAATGGGTATGATATTATTGATTTGGGCGTAATGGTTTCTGCAGACAAAATTTTAGATACTGCCGAAAGAGAAAAGGTGGATATCATTGGCCTCAGCGGACTTATAACACCCTCGCTGGATGAGATGGTACATGTGGCACATGAAATGAAACGAAGAGGAATGAAGCAGCCATTATTAATTGGTGGCGCCACAACTTCAAGAATGCATACGGCTGTAAAAATTGCACCACAATTTGATGAAGGTGTTGTACATGTGTTGGACGCAAGCAGGAGCGTAACCGTTGCTGGCAGCCTGTTAAGCAAAGAACACAAGCCGGATTTTTTAGGCAATATCAAAAAAGAATATGACCAGTTAAAGGAAGATTTTGGCAACAGAAAATCTATTAAACAATTATTATCTTTTGCACAAGCACAACAAAATGGTGCTGCCATTAATTGGTTAAATTATAAGCCGGTTGCGCCAACTTTTACTGGCACAAAAATATTCGATGATTATCCATTGGATGAAATTGCTGCTTACATTGACTGGCAACCATTTTTTATTGCATGGGAAATGCACGGTAAGTTTCCTCAGTTATTAACGGATGAAGTAATTGGTAAAGAAGCTACCAAACTTTACCATGATGCAAAAGTTTTATTACAGCAAATTATTGAGGAGAAATGGTTGACTGCAAAAGGCGTTGTTGGTTTTTGGGAAGCAACAAGAACTGCTGCAGATACAATAAAAATCAAAGGCGAAGAATCAGTTATTCAGCTTGAGTTTTTACGGCAACAATCAAAGAAAGCAGCAGGGCAACCAAACCTCTCGTTGGCGGATTTTATTTCGACGGAGGGTCCCGATTTTTTAGGTGCATTTTCAGTTACCATTCAAGGCATAGAACCACACATCAAAAAATTTGAAGCAACATACGATGATTATAATAAAATTATTTTACAAGCGCTTGCAGATAGATTTGCTGAAGCCTTTGCAGAATTATTACATGCAAGAACAAGAAAAGAATTTTGGGGATACGATACCAGTGAGCAATTGAGTACAGAGCAATTAATACAGGAAGAATACAGCGGCATTCGCCCGGCACCTGGCTATCCTGCATGTCCTGATCATACTGAAAAATACAAACTGTTTGATTTGCTGGGAGGAGAAGAAGCAACAGGTATTCATCTCACTGAATCATTGGCTATGTATCCGGCATCATCAGTTTGTGGATGGTACTTTGCACATCCGGAAAGTAAATATTTTGGCGTAGGTAAAATAAGTGAGGATCAGTTAAAGGATTATGCCAATAGAAAAGGTATGCCTGTTGAAGAAGCTACCAGGTGGTTAAGACCAATTTTAGAATAACTAACAACTTAATTTTTTGTAAAATAGTGCAATGAGAAATCTTCCATTAATATCAATATTTTTTCTGTTAATAATTTTTACGCTAACTCCAACCTTTATTGATGCACAGTCAAAAGTAAAGGAAAGAAAAAAAGAATTTTATTTTTCCTGGGGTTATAACAAAGAGTGGTACACAAACAGTACAGTAAAAATTGACCAACCCTCCCTAAATAACAAATATAGTTTTGTTAATATCAAAGGGCATGATCATCCAGGCTGGGACGAAGGTATATTCAACCTGCCCCTTACTATTCCACAATACAATTACAGGATTGGTCTTTTTATCAACAAACAAAAAGGCATTGCTTTTGAAATTAATTTTGATCATACAAAATTTATATTCGCTGATCAGCAAGCCAGGATCAAAGGCACACTCAACAATAAAGCAGTTGACAGTACTGTTAATTTTACTGGGGAAAATGGCTTTTACTATTACCTTAACAATGGCGCCAACTTTTTATTATTCAATATTGTTAAACGTTGGCATTGGTATGCAGGCAAAGATCAAAAAGTAAAAATTGACTTTCTTGGCAAAG
>JAYTTM010000146.1:0-8907 GCA_043745055.1 Chitinophagaceae bacterium
ACCGCCCTTGCATTATCAAAATATTTGAGTATGCAGGAAACTGACTTCGCAAAACCCAAGGCCCAAATGATTGCTGCAGTATTGGCTTTTACACCTGCAGCTTTGTCTATTTTGCAGGGCGAAACCGGTCTTGCATTGGTATATTTTTCTTTTTTATTACCCATGTATAGGGAAGGATTGCCACCCATCTATTTAATTGCAGGCGTAGCGATGGCAGCATTACTGGTAATTTCTTTATTGTTTTCTACTAAAACTTTACTAATTGCTTTTGCCGTATTGGCAGGGCTGTTTATATATTTAAACCGAAGGCAGGTTAAAAGAAATAACCAGGTACTTATTGCAACAATTGTAATTTGGGGTTTCTGTTCTTTATTTGTAGGTGTTGCTATTCCATTTACTTTTAAGCATGTTTTTAAACCCTACCAGGCCAACCGTATATTCAGCATGGTGGGTGTTGATAATCCTTTTGCAGATAAAAATGCGGTGGATATAATGAGCCCGGAAGAAGCCAGGGCAAAGCAGAAAAAAAACGACCAGCAGAATTACAATGTAAAGCAGTCGAAAATTGCGATTGGGTCCGGTGGGTTTTTTGGAAAGGGTTTTTTAAAAGGCACGCAAACGCAGGGAGACTTTGTTCCCGAACAACACACGGATTTTATTTTTACTTCTGTGGGTGAAAATTTTGGTTTTATAGGTACTACATTATTAATCTTAATTTACCTGGCACTTATTTTAAGAATTGTAGTAATTGCAGAGCGACAGCGAAGTACATTTAGCAGGGTGTATGCTTATTGTGTGGCCAGTATTTTTTTCTTTCATGTTACCGTAAATGTTTGTGTTACTGTGGGGCTTGCGCCGGTTATTGGTATCACGTTGCCTTTGTTGAGTTACGGGGGATCTTCGTTACTTACCTTCACCATATTGCTTTTCATTCTGGTAAAATTAGATGCAGACAGGCAGATGGTATTAAGATAAACCCGATTTTAAGCCCTAAACCGCTAAAGGAATTTTTGAGCTTTCCACTTTATAGCGCCTTTTCATTTAGCTTTGTCTTCAAACTTTTTTTAATAATATACTGTTTATAATCACAGTCTAAATTATCCTTTAAAGGATAGGCGTATGCAAATAATTCCATTAAGCGAAGGCGCTTTTACAATTGACAAAACCAAGCAATTTATTCCTTTTGATAAATCAACTGATGATTTGCAGCAACGCAGCATCGGCAGTTTGCTGGTAGAGGTACAACCCTTTTGTATAGTTACTAAAAACGATATTTTAATTATTGATACCGGCCTTGGTTTTAGTAATCCGGATGGTACTTTGCAAATACATCAAAACCTGTTGGATAAGGGTATTAACCCTATGGATGTAACCAAAGTATTGATGAGCCATTTGCACAAAGATCATTCGGGTGGTATTAGTAAAGAAGATAAGGTACTTCAACAAAAATTTTTCAGTTTTCCTGCGGCAACTTACTATGTAAATAAAGATGAGTTTGAATTTGCAATGGAAAAAGGTAAGCCATCTTATTCTCCTGATGAGTTTAGTATATTAGGTTATGCTGATAAAATAGTTTTCACAGAAGGGGATGGTAGTATTGATGACTATATTAAGTATGAAGTTACAGGCGGTCATAGCCCGTTTCACCAGGTATTTACAATAGAAGAAGAGGGAGAAAAATTATTTTTTGGTGCCGATGTTGCACCACAACTAAGCCAGATGAAAAGCCGCTTTATTGCTAAATATGATTTTGATGGTAAATTATGTATGGAACTTAGACAGCAATGGTGGCAACAGGCGCAGGCAGAACACTGGACTTTTTTATTTTATCATGATATTGCCACCCCTGTTTTTGTAGCCTGATAACAAATAACAAAAAGCCCATCATAACGACGGGCTGTATTTTTTTATAAGATAAACCTTGGTATTAATTCTGTTTGCCTCTTCTAATTAATGGCCTATCTATCTGCCGGGGCTTTTGTTGGTTTCGCATTGCTTTTATTAACAGTTGCCTGAACCTGGTTTCTGCTCCAAACATTCGGTTCACCCGCTGATCGCCCAATACTTTTGAAAACTGATCTTTATAATGCTTGCGTAAATTCAACACCTTTTCATCCCTGTCCAGTACATTGTCATTACCCTTTTCAAAAGTTGCATTCAATTCTTTAGAATACTGATTGTACACCGGCCAAAATTTTTGTGCTTCGTCAGGCGTAAGCTCCAATTCTTTACTGATAAATGCAACTTTCAACGCTTCAATATTTTGTTGCTTTTTTTCTGGCAACTGGTTTGCATCCTCCTGCGCCATTGCTGTTTGTAAGCAAAAGAAAATAGAAAATATTAGTAGTAATTTTTTCATGGTTGTACTTTTAAATTAGTTATTTAATTGTCCGGCCTCTGCATCAGTTATAAAATTATCCAGCGTTTTATCATTTAAAAGAAACTCTTCCTGAGATGGCACAATGTTTTCATTTATAGATGAACTAAGTAAATTTACATCTGCCTCCGTACCTGTTTTTTGCAGATAGTTTATAATATCTTCTTCTGATAAACTATTCAATGTTTCATTAAATTTAGTTTCGTTCATTGCTTTCCCTTTTTCTATACTGCTATCAAGGGCTGCAAATTTATTGGCGTTATTGTTTGCTGGTTTATTGTAATAGTTAAATGCTATAATACTAATGACCCCAATAAATATTGCTGCAACTGCATACTTAATGAATGATAAACGCCCCGCCATTGTAACAACTTTACCTGGAGTTTTATCAGCTATTGTTTTAAGAATAGTTGCTGATAAATTATCAAAATAACCAGCCGGAATTTCTCCTAAATTTTCTTTATTATACGAATAAAGCAATGGAGAAATATGCTGCAGTTCAGCTGCATTATTTTCTGTACTATTTATTTTTGACAGTATACCAGTATTAAGCGAATCAAAATAATTAACCGGTACTTCAAATACATTTTCCTTAGACAAATTATTCAGTAGTATTGAAAATCCATCACCTGTTTCTGGTTGTTGCGTTTTTATTTTTTGAATAATATTTTTTGCCAAATTATCAAAATAGCCATTTGGAACTGATAAGGAGGAATCACCTGTTGTGTTATCATTTATGTTGACTGTATTGCTGCCGATTGCATTAATCAATATAACTGAAAACTGATCAAAATAGCCAACTGGTGTGGTAAATACATTGATGTCCTTTATACCTGCAAGTAGCGGGCTTATGGCTTGTAATTCATCTTGTATGTTATCATTCATTTCCATTACTATTATTCAGACGTTGTATAGGCCCGCTGGTTTAATTATTCAATATATAATTTTCAATTTTTTTAACTGCGTGATGGTAGCTTGCCTTTAATGCGCCTTCGCTGGTTTCCAGCACTATGCTCATTTCCTGATAAGGCATTTCATCGTAATAGCGCAGGTTAAATACCACCCGTTGCTTTTCCGGTAATTCCTGCATGGCCAATTGTAATTTCCATTCTGCCTTCTGGCCATCAAAATTTTTATCTGCTTTTAGTTTGTTACTCAACCCGTTTTCTACATCGCTTAGGGATACAGTAGTTCTTCTTTTTTGTTGCTCCAAAAAAGTGAGACTTTCGTTGGTTGCAATCCGGTACATCCAGGTATAAAGCTGACTGTCTTCCCGAAAATTGTCCAATGCGTTCCAAACCTTTATAAACATGTTCTGCAAAACATCATCAGCATCTTCATGCACAACCACCATCCTGCGAATATGCCAATAGAGCTTTTCCTGGTATTTTTTGATGATACCGGTAAAGCCCTTTTCTTTTGTTGCTGGCTCTTTAAATTGTTGCAGCAATTCCTTGTCGTCTAAATGTTGTACTTGCATAACGTATTGGATGAGATAGGGTAAAATTAAAAAAACCAATTCTAGGATTGGTTTTTTTTCAAAAAGTTTAATTACACTTGAATTTTTTTCTTAAAAGTTCTAATATGTTACCCGTTTTTTCTTGCCATCACTTTCTCCGCAGCTATCACAATATTGGGCGTATCTAAACCGTATTTGGTAAGCAATTCTGTAGGTTTACCACTTTCGCCAAAAGTGTCATTGGTACCAATATATTCAATTGGTATGGGAAAATGTTTTGCTGCCACCTGTGCAATGCTATCACCTAATCCGCCAATAATATTGTGCTCTTCGCAGGTAACTGCACATTTTGTTTTGGCGATTGATGCTAGTATAGCCTCTGTATCCAATGGCTTAATGGTATGGATATTTATAACTTCCACACTAAATCCTTTTTCTTCCAAAATTCTGCCAGCTTCAATGGCCTTCCATACCAAATGCCCGCAGGCAAAAATGCTTACATCTTTACCGTCGGAAAGCTTTTGAGCTTTACCAATTACAAAGTCGGCTTCGTTTGTAAAAATGGGCCATACCGGGCGCCCAAAGCGCAGGTAAACCGGCCCCTCGTATGCTGCAATAGCAATGGTGGCTGCTTTTGTTTGATTGTAATCACAGGGCACAATTACCGTCATACCAGGCAGCATTTTCATCAGGCCTATATCTTCTAATATCTGATGGGTAGCACCGTCTTCACCAAGAGTTAGCCCGGCATGGCTTGCACAAATTTTTACATTCTTATTGCTGTACGCAACCGATTGCCGAATTTGATCGTACACACGCCCGGTAGAAAAATTGGCAAACGTGGTGGTATAAGGAATTTTTCCTCCTATGGTTAAACCAGCAGCAATGCAAATCATGTTAGCTTCGGCAATACCACATTGTATAAATCGCTCGGGAAATTCTTTTACAAAACCATTTAATTTTAAGGAACCCAATAAATCGGCAGTAAGTGCCACTATGTTTTCGTTGGTTCTTGCCACTTCTAAAATACCATCTCCAAAGCCGCTACGGGTATCTTTATTGCCCGTTACTTGTATTGCATTTAGCATGTAAGTTTATTTCTTTTAATCATTGATAAATATGGACACAAGATAAGGGATGCAGTAAAAATATTTGCTACTTTTTTTACCCGTTAACAAGTTGTTCATTTGTAAGTTTTAGTTCCCACTGCCAGGCAGTGGCCATCATATCTTCGAGGTTGTATTTTGGTACCCAACCTAATTCTGTTGTAGCCTTATTATTATTAGCATATATCGCCACTACATCGCCTGCCCTCCTTGGGCCAAGTGAATAATTTAGTTTTACGCCGCTTACTTTTTCAAAAGCAGCAATTACTTCCAGTACAGTGTATCCATCGCCGGTTCCAAGGTTGAAAATTTCTGATTGGGTTTTATTCTTTTTATCTATTAAATAATTTAAAGCCAACGTATGTGCATGGGCAATATCGCTTACATGGATATAATCACGAACACAGCTTCCATCTCTTGTTTCATAATCATGGCCATAAACCATCATGGTTGGTAATTTGCCAATTGCAGTTTGTGTAATAGCTGGTACTAAATTGGCAGGCCTTCCCAATGGAATTTCGCCCAGCAATATAGAGGGATGAGCACCAACCGGATTAAAATACCGCAACAAAATAGCCTGTATGTTATTGCTTTTTACTGTGTCTTTTACAATCAATTCACCCATCTGTTTGGTAGCGCCATAAGGGGACTCAGCTGGCTTTTGGGGAGTTTCTTCTGTTACCGGTATGCTGTCGGGGTTACCATAAACAGTGCAGGAAGAAGAGAATACAAAGTGGGGTACATTAAATTCTTCGGCACATTTTAAAATATTAACCAGGGAGGTAAGATTATTTGCAAAATATAACAATGGTTTTTCCACCGATTCCCCTACTGCTTTATAAGCCGCAAAATGGATTATACCAGCTATGCCTTCATTTTCGAGAAATATATTTCGGGTACTTTCCAGATCGCACAGATCAACCACATAATTAGTTATTTTTTTGCAGGTTATTTTTTCTGCATTTAAAAGAATATCAGGGTTACTTCTGGAATTATCATCCACTGAAATAACCTCAAATCCATTTTCCAATAAATCAACTATTGTGTGAACACCTATGTAGCCACATCCTCCGGTAACAAGTATTTTTTTCATGGTTTTATTAATTCTTGTACGTAAATAAATTCTTTATGTATATGATTACCCAACAATAAAAAAACGATTCCTTGCTATTAAAATACGCTGAAGAGTTACAGGCAGTATTTTACAGCTGTTCTGCAAATTTAAAGTAAGTTTTCTACCAAAATAAAAAATCACCCTGTCGAGGGTGATTCAAAAACATAATTGGTATTTATTTTATAAAGAAAGAAGTAATGTAGTAAACTATACCAGCCAGCAAAGCACTTACCGGTATGGTTAAAATCCATGCCCATAAAAGACTTACAGTAACACCCCAGCGAACCGCACTCAATCTTTTTGTAGCGCCAACGCCAATGATAGAACCGGTAATGGTATGTGTTGTACTAACAGGTATACCCATTTGCTCGGTCATAAAAAGGGTAAGCGCACCAGATGTTTCTGCAGCTACACCTTCTAATGGTGTTACTTTGGTGATTTTGGTGCCCATCGTTTTTACAATTTTCCAGCCCCCACTCATGGTACCAAGGCCAATGGCAGTATAACAAGCCAGGGGCACCCAGTTAAGGTCTTTCAACGCAGCACTTACATCTGGGTATTTGGTAGAGTTATAGGCAACAAAAGCAGCACCAATAATCCCCATTACTTTTTGTGCATCGTTGCCACCATGCCCAATGCTAAATGCCCCGGACGAAAGTAACTGAAGCCGCTTGAACATTTTTGCAGTTCGGAAAGCGTTTGGTGATTTTACCTGTTCAGAATAAATATATGCAACAATAAAAATAAACATCATTGAAAGAATGCCGTAAATAATAACAGAATTGTCTGCATTGGACAGCGCTTTTGATAGTGTTGACACATCTGCCTCAGTGTCGGTTTCAGCCTTTATTTGCTGGGCCAGTTGAGTAGCACCTATTTTTTTATAGTTACTCAACAGCGGAGTTGCTGCCGCTACTTTTGCTACAGCATTGTCATAAGCTGCCTGCTTACTGGTATCTTTTAAAACATCTTTTTTAAGTTTGTCAATCTTATAATATTTGGCCAGGTTTTCACCCAATTTATTTTGTTCAAAATGGGCAAATAAAAACCAGGTAAATACGCCCACCAAAACAATGATTCCAACTTTAACCCAGGTGTTTCGCATGATGGTAATAAGCGTTATAAAAATGGAGATAAACATACCAATTAAAGGTGCCAGAAAAATGAATAAAACAATCTCAGTAATTTTTTTAACTTCTACAATATTGCTGATAGCCATAGTGCCTTTTATTAAAAAGGCGTGGGATATAGCGGCACCAGCAAAGCCACCAATTAATGTATGTGAAGAGGATGAAGGAATGCCATACCACCAAGTAAGCAGGTTCCAGAAAATAGCAGCAATTAAGCCGGATAATATTACGGGTAACGTAATGTACTCACTGTGCACAGTTTTGCCAATTGTGTTGGCAACAGCATGATCTTTAAATATAAAGTAGGCAACAAAGTTGAAAAAAGCAGCCCATACCACTGCCTGAAAAGGGGTTAATACTTTTGTAGAAACGATGGTTGCAATTGAATTGGCAGCATCATGAAAGCCATTGATATAGTCGAAAATAAGAGCTAAAACGATGATAACGATAAGCAGAGTCATAAAAAGAATTTAACACATATCCCCTAAAGGGAATAAGTATTTTTAATTATTGTAGATACCTTCCTTTAGGGGATGCGGGTTAAGCGTATTTTACTATTATACTCTCAATAACATTGGCGGCATCTTCGCATTTATCCGTCACAATTTCCATTACCTGGTATATCTCTCTTTTCTTAATTACTTCTTTGGCATCAGGTTCTGTTGCAAACAGGTGCTCAATACTCATATCAAATACGTCATCGGCCTGGTTTTCTATGCTATTGATTGCTACCAGGGCATCTGTTATTTTACGCATGTTTTTCATATTGCGTAATTCTGTAACTGCTTTATGCACCTGTTGACATCCATTGTCTATTAAATCAGCCATTTTTTTTATGCCTGTATCATTGGGGTTTACCCTGTAAAAATTTATTTTTTTCGCAGAAGAATAGATATAATCGGCAATATCATCCAATGCAGATGCCAGGTAATGGATGTCTTCCCTGTCAAAAGGAGTGATAAAGTTTTTTCCTAATTCTGTGAAAATATTATGGGTATAATCATCATTCACATGCTCCATATCTTCAATTTCCTGAATTAAAAGTGCTCTTTTATCAAAATCAGGTTCATTTACAACTTCTTTTAATTTTTTTCCCATTTTTACTAGTTCTTCAGCTACACTTTCAAATAGTTGAAAGAAAACCCTGTCTTTAGGTAAAAAGATTTTTAAGATTGAATTGAACCCCATAGTTTTTAGATTTTTGCAAAACTAGTTTTATTGATTTGAATACGACGATTATTTCATTTGATAATATTTACTTAACATTGAATTAATGTAAATTTCATATAGGATTTTGAAAAAATTGAAAAAGTGGTTAAAAA
This sequence comes from Chitinophagaceae bacterium, assembly GCA_043745055.1. Taxonomy (GTDB): domain Bacteria; phylum Bacteroidota; class Bacteroidia; order Chitinophagales; family Chitinophagaceae; genus Ferruginibacter. Next base: position 8,509 of record JAYTTM010000146.1, read on the forward strand.
CTTATATTAATATCGCTACTTATTGCAGTTTTCCAAATGGGTCATTTACAGTTTTAATAGATATTGTAGATATTTCTAAAGATAGGAGAAAATGAATGTTGTAAATATTTTGAAGGTTTAATCATAGCCGTATTGGTGGATATTTACAACCACAATTTCAGGTAGTATGTGGTAATGGGGTAAAAAGCTATGAAAGAGGAGACTTTCCTGCAAATTTTGAATACAAATTTATGTTAAGGCGTTGACGAATTCGCTTTTATTATATACTTTTTGCACAACACAAAGGGCCTTTCATACAAATAGTCTTTCAATTTGAAGGTTTAGAAAGAAGTGTTTTTATTCGGGAGTTTTGTGGCAGAATTTTTGAAAATAAGTTTAAATGTTTTGTACTTACCGTCG
>JAYTTM010000147.1:0-2418 GCA_043745055.1 Chitinophagaceae bacterium
ATAGATAAGAATTGGAAAGAAATTCTTAAATCTGAATTACCAAGACCTTCTGATGAATTTATTCAGTTTTATATACATGAATACAATACAGAAAATAAAATTGAAAAAGTTCGTGTTGAGTATATAAATCCTTTTGTTGCAGGTAGTTATATGAATACATGTATTACTTGTGAAAAGCTTTTTATAGGACATAGGCTTTGGTCTCAATGTCCTGACCATCCTTTTATTAAGGTAGATGATAATAATACAATCACAATAAAATTATAAATTATGAAAAGATTAATAATAAGTTTAATGATAGGACTTGTTGCTGTGTATGTTTTATATATAGTGTATAAAGACTTTACAGAACCTGAAGCAATTATAACAAAAACAAGCTATAATATTACAGATTATAAAGAAACATGGTATTATGAAGGACAAATATTGTATCCTGATAATATGCATAAAGATACTTTAATAGTAATAAGGGCTAATTTTTTAAATAAAATATTGCATGGTTCTAAGATGTTAAATACTAATAAAAATGAAAATCTTGGACCAGATGATATTGATGATGATACAATAACAATAGAAAACAAAGATAACAAAGATGATTTATTAATAAATAATCCTTCAAGCGTTTCTATTCCTACATTATTATCAACTTGTTGTATAGCTTTAAATGGTCGAAAGTTATCTTATCCTACAAAATATGATGAAAACAATCAAACAGATGATTTGTCTGCAATAGTAACAGATAATACTGTAACAATTTCATTTCAATAAATTTTAATTATCTAAAAGTTAGCAACACCCTTCATAACAAATAACAATTTTGAAAAAAATGGATTAAAAACAATTTAAAATAAACACCATGAAAACATTTTATTTATTACTGTTTTTAGTAGCAAGCACTTTAACAGTTTATTCGCAGCCTTACCTATCCACAGGTATAACCGCAAAAGGAATTACAGGTAGAATTGGAATATTATCTGATGTAGTTGATATTTCTGTTGGTATGAAAATGCCAATATTAAATAGAGAAGCATTGACAATTCGAGATTTTTCACTGGGTAAAAGGATATTACTAAGTCATGAAGAATCTGATAATTATTCTATTACTCCCTCAATAGGATATGCAGAAGTAAAATATGAAAGTTTTGATTACAAAGGCGATGCCACACGAAATTTATCAACTCACTCAATATATGCAATAGAGTTGGCAAAAGATAGTTATTGTGGTCGTTTTTATTTAAAAGGAACTTATTGTACCAAACCTTATCTTGAATTTGGATTAAAATTTTTTATTACTCAACCTAATTAATTATGCAAAATTCATGGGAAGGATTTGGCGATGATCTTTAAACTTAAAATATGAAAAAATTAATATTAATAACAGTATTATTATTTAGTGCTGTTATTTTGTATGCACAAAATATTGTGTATGCAAACAAAGTTTCTCGAGGTATTTGGGATGAATACAAGCAAGAATATTCTTGGCAACCATTCCAAACTACCTCACCAATAAAAATATATGTAAAAAGTAATGTACTTCTTATCTTTGATGCTGCTAAAAGTTTTTATACTATGCTAGAAGCAGGACATGTAAAAAAATATGAAGATGGTACTGCAAATATATGGAGTGCTATGGATGAAAAAAATCGTAAATGTGAAGTTAAATTTGTAACTTACAAAACAGGAACACATGTAATTATTGTATCTTACAGTGATAACGCATTTATGTACGTAATTTAACACAAAATAATTTTTAGTATAAAATCCTACAACAATGTTTTACAAGCATCGCGCTTTATTTTACATGTTTGGTAATAACCTAAAAATAAGCAGCAGAGAGCATTTTGCGACTCTGTTAAATTCCTGTTCACTAAGTGAAGCCATCAGGATATATTACTATTTGGCTTAGGTAATTTTTTAAAAAACTGTGGGGAACAGTATCCGCTGTTCCCCTTTTAAAACTTTTTATGAAAAAAATAATTATAGCATTGCTGTGCTTTATCAGCTTATCTGCATCTGCACAAGATTCAATTAAACTATCAATTCCTGACAGTTCTAAGCTTACTTTGATAAAAGTGTACAACGATACTAAAGCAGGACTTGCAGGACTTGCAGGAGCTTTAAAAACACCTGTAACTCATGTTTACGAAATACTTGTTAAACAACAAATAGTAGAAAGCATAACTTATTTAACTGTTTTTTTAGGTTTTTTAATTATCAGCTTAATAATGCTTTCTATTTTTAACAAAAGTTATAAAAAAATACAAAATCCAGACGATCCTTGGTATAACGATAATTTAGATGACCATCCTTTAACTTTACTATCTTTATTATTAGCAATATTTTTAGTACTTATAACCACAATAATATTTTGTGTAAATATTGGAGATATTGTTAATGGATTTGTTAATCCTGAATATG
>JAYTTM010000148.1:0-2418 GCA_043745055.1 Chitinophagaceae bacterium
AATGAAAATTTGTGGACCGGTATACACAGTTAAAACAATGCCTGGAGACAATGTTTTATTACATCGGGCTTATGCTTATGCAAAACCGGGTGATGTAATCGTGGCGGATTGTTCTGGGTTTTATGAAGCCGGTTACTGGGGTGACCTGATGAGCCTTGGAGCTAAAACAAAAGGTATTGCAGGCCTGGTAATAGATGGTTGCGTAAGGGATGCAGATGATATTGAAGCAATGGGTTTTCCAGTTTTCAGCAGAGGGCTGTGTATTTTGGGTACATCTAATCATGGAGATGGAATTTTAAACGAGCCAATTATTATTGGTGATGTTTTGATTAGCCCAGGAGATATTATTGTTGGTGACAGGGATGGCGTGGTGGTGATACCACAAAACAGGATTGAAGAAGCGATTGAAAAATCAATTGCAAGAGAAACGAAGGAAGAAAATGTAAGAAAACAATTGAGAGAAGGAAAGACTTCACTGCAAATATATGGCTGGACATTTAGTGACAAATACTCAAACGGCAACAGCTATGAATAACAAACTACATATAGCTGTATTGGGTCTCGGAGAGGCTGGAAGTATTTTTGCCAATGAGCTTGCAGCAATGGGTATTACTGTTTCTGGCTGGGACCCTTTCCCAAAAAGAAAACTACATGAAAGTATTCGATTTGCTAAAAGCAATGCAGATGCTGCAAAAGAGGCAGATATTATTTTGAGTGTAAACCTATCATCGGTTTCAGAAGTTGTTGCTAAGGAAGTGTTGCCTGTGCTTAATGATAAAAAGATTTATGCAGAAATGAACACTTCATCGCCGCAACAAAAAATAACAATTGAAAATTTACTGCAATCATCTGGAGTAAAGTTTGTTGATGTGGCCATTATGGCGCCGGTGCCGCCAAAAGGAATAAAAACCCCTTTCCTTATTTCGGGCAATGGCGCAGCATTGCTAAAAGAGCAGTTGGATAATTATGATTTGAACATAGAATTATTAAGCAATAAAACAGGCGATGCTTCTACACGAAAATTACTTCGTTCAATTGTATATAAAGGGATAGCCGCAGTAATATGTGAAGCCATGGAAACAGGCAAAGCTTTCCAATTGGAACAATACATACGTGAACAAATCTCTTCGGTAATTGGCGGTAATGATGCGTTGATTGATCGCTTTGTTGAAGGAAGTAAAACACATGCAGAACGCCGCATTCATGAAATGGAAGCGGTAGTGCAAATGCTGGAAGAAAAAAAAATGCAGTCAATAATGTCTGGTGCTACAAAACAAAACCTAATAAATATTCTTAACTACAAAAAATAAATATGTCAAACAAAAAGCCTTTACGTACAAGCATGCGGATACTGCATCGCTATCTTGGTTATTTTTTAGCAGGCATTATGGCTGTATATGCTTTAAGCGGTATAGTTATGATATTCAGGGATACCGATTTTTTAAAACAACAAAAGCAGATTACTAAACAGGTAAAGCCCAATGCAGAACCCGATGAGTTGGGCCGCTTGCTGGACATCAGGCCATTTAAAATTCAAAAACAGGAAGGAAATATTATTTATTTTGAACACGGCACTTACGATAAAAGCACCGGTAAAGCTGATTATACGTCAAAAGAATGGCCTGCTGCTATTGAAAATCTTACAGAGTTGCACAAGGCGAGAAGCGGACAGCCATTATTCTTTTTAAATGTTTTTTTCGGGATGTCACTATTATTTTTTGTTGTATCTGCCTTTTGGATGTTTTTACCAAAAACCACCATTTTTAAAAAGGGATTATATTTTACATTAGCTGGGCTTATATTAACCCTGTTATTGATATTCTTAAGATAAAATACGGGTGAAAGGTTATTGATGATGACGATACAATAACTAATAATTCAAAATTCACAACTCATTTTGCAAAAAAGTATTCCATACATGCAATTCAGGGGCGGAAGTTCTAAAGGACTTTTCTTCAACGCAACCGATCTGCCGGAAGATGAAACAGAAAGAAATAAAATAGTGTTGGCAGCAATGGAAGGTGCCGGGCATGGTGATGCAAGGCAAATTGATGGTTTGGGTGGCGGCACCTCATTAACCAGCAAAGTTGCTGTTGTAAGTATTTCAAAATTTCCTGGTGCGGATCTTGACTACCTTTTTTTACAAGTCGTTGTGGGAAAAGGAACGATATCAACTACTCAAACGTGCGGAAATATTTTGGCGGGGGTGTTGCCATTTGCTGTTGAGGCAGGCATAATCAAAGCCCAACACCCAGTGACCACGGCAAAAATAAATATCGCAAACACTGGTGGTATTTGTGAGGTAATCCTTCAGACGCCAAATGGTGAAGTGCAATATTCAGGAAATGCAAAAGTAGATGGTGTGCCGGGTACAGCTGCTCCCATCATTTGTAATTATTTAGAAACAGTTGGCGCTAC
>JAYTTM010000149.1:0-8885 GCA_043745055.1 Chitinophagaceae bacterium
GAGTTCGTAGGCAATTTCGATACTTTTAGCTACTTCTACCAGCATCCTTTCTTTGATGCTGTATTTTATCAAAGTCTTTTCATTGTGGATAAACATAAAGCCGCCACGGCCTTCTCTTAAAAAAACAATAACGGTGGCGAATTCTGTTTCCCTACCTTTTACCTGGCTGTCTGTACCAATGCAAACTTTTAGATGGTTGCCTGCCTCGGCTTCCCTTTTGATGGTTTGTTCTACCGCTTCTTTAATGGGTAGTTGAATGGGATCGCCATTAAATTTTCTCCATAACATAAAAATGAGGTTTTCTAAAGTTACTAAGAAATGCAATACCACCAACAGTTAGGTGTAACCGAATGAGCAGGTTAATGAAAAATTAATAAACAAATTAAATGACGAACTTTTTAAAATGTTACTCTAAACTTCTTAATTCAAGGTGATTGAAATAAAAAAATGTAACATAATTGCTGCACTATTTTTAATTATCAAGATATTTATTTTTAGTTTTTAATAATCCTTTCAGTTTGCTGTAATCTATTACTTCCATTACTGCCTATCAATTGTAGTATATATATTCCAATTGGATATCGGCCCACATTGATGTTACTAAACCCTGCATTTCCAGAGCCGCTGATAAGTTTATTGCCATTTGCATCGCTTAACAGGTATTGGAAATTTGTTGCAGCATTTACAATTATATCCTGTTGTACAAAAGTTGATACTTTAAAATTACTGGTTGCTTTACCAATTTTCTTTAAAAATATGTTATTGGAATAGGCTGTTTGGTCAGATACTGTAGTAGTTTTTAATCGATAATATACATCACCTGTAGCAAATGGAACGTACGCAAAACTGTGAATATTGCCACTAACAGCATGGATTGTATTGTAATGGATGCCATCTGCAGATGTTTGTATAGCAGTGGATTTTACTTGTTCATTGCATACTACACCCCATTGCAGGCGGTGATTATTTTTTTCGGAAGTGCCAGATAGCTGAACTTTACACGCAGACAATACGCCCATTAAACCGGCTATTTTATAAGAACCAAGGCTGCCATAGCTGCTTGTATTATTATTTCCGGCACCATCTACCACCATGTAATAAGTTCCGGCAGTTAAAACGGTATCAACCGCAACTGTCATAGAATTGGCTGGGTCATAAGAGCGCAGCAATGTTTTATTATCATCGTACAATGACAATCTTACATCGAGGTTAGCACCTTCATTACTTTTACTTACACTAAACGGTGTTACTGTGAGGTGGAAATTTTCATTCCTCGCAAGTGTGAATTTAAAAGCATCCTTATCATTTGTGGAACTAATAAGTCCATCGATATTTATTAATGAAGAAGTGATAACGGTTGGATCTGTATTGATGTCATCCCCAAAGTCATCAGCCCTGTAGGTAAAACTGTTTTGAGTGGTTATGATAGACAGGTTATCCTGTATTTTACTGCATCCATAAGGTGTAGGTCCATTGTTCCAGCCACTCATATTGCGGTGATAGCTGTTGCCCATAATGGGTGCCCAGGATACTTCACCAGAACCCAATCCGGCATTATAGGTAGCTGTAAGGTTGCAACTTCCATCATACGTTGACTGGTGTGATAAACCAAGTGTATGGCCGCTTTCATGAGAGCAACATTCTGCCACCATCTTTGGCGAATTGCCCAGTCTGTCGCTGAAAACAAAGCAAGGTGTATCATCTCCCCAATTAAAAGAACCTACATAAGCTATACCACCTACACCTGTAAACCAGGCGCTGGTAGATGTAACAATTACCCTGATTCTTTTATTTAACGGCGCTGCTACAAACACGGCTTCGTCTGTAGTGATATTAATATTAAAAGGGCGAAAATCCTCTGCAACCCGATTGTAAATTTCCTGAATCTGCGTAATGTTTAAAACCGCCGGAGAGCATTTTAATGCGACGCCTCTATTCCATATCGGACTATAAACATCTTCTCCATCAAAATCTAAAAAAATGGTGGCAGTAGCAGCAGGATAGCTGCTAAAAGTAGTCTGGCTTTTTACTTTGACAGCGTGCAGCAAAGCAGCCACCAATAATAGGGGTAAAAGTAGTTTTTTCATTGGTAGGATATTTTCTGCCGGGGATTAACCGGTTTGTTGTTGGATATTATTCGGATTATGTTGTATTATCTTTCTTTACTGATTACAGGGCTGAAGTACCTTGTCGGTTTCAATTTTTACAAATTGATAGGTATTGTTTCCCTGTTGCTGCAACTGGTATCCATCAGCAGATTCGCTATTGTACAGGTGGCCAATGTAAACGCTTTGATTGTTTGTCGCTGATCTTTTAGAAATTGCCAGTAACATATTGTTGAAGGCAGGCAACTGTATTACAAGTGTTTGTAGAGTGTTATTGTATTTTGATATTTTGGTGGAAACAGAACCCTCTAGTTTAAAATTATCTGATAATTTAAAACTAACCTGTTGTCCTTTTTCAGCGTTAAATAATTTACTCAGTTGCGCTGCTGTACAGGCTATATTGGCCGGGTATTGGCTAAAAAATGATTTTTTTGATTGGGAATAGCTGGTTGATAAGCAGCCTGTAAACAGTACTGCCAATAGGATTGATAGGAATGGTTTCATAGTATTACTGTTGGATGGATAATTGCAGTATTGGTTTTAATAATACCACATCACAACTCATAACGACTACTACTCCGGATTATTGCATATATGTTAGTAGAAAATGCCTTTTCAGTATTGGCCGGTGCTTAGCAACACAAGCGTGCAGGCTTCCTGTGTTTTTATGCCCTGTTGGTTAGCCAGTTCCATCAGTTCATCATTCTCTGTGCCAGGGTTAAACAATATTCTTTTAGGTGCAAGTGACAAAATGTAGGAATAATATTCTTTTTGGTGAGTAGGGTTAAGGTATAAAGTAACAGTATCAATATCATTAAACATTTTTTTTTCTGATTCAATTTCGGTGTTGCCTATCCTACCCTTATTTATGCCAAGTGCAATTACCGGGTGTTCATTTGCAGTTAAACGCTGTACTGCAAGATAACTATAGCGGGCGGGGTTGGGTGAAGCTCCAAGTACCAATGTTTTTTTCTTTATCATTTGGATAGCTATTAAAAAGTTAATGCGTTTGTTTATGCGTAATATTTTTTAAGATAAAAACCTGCCCCTTACTTTTGGTGTTGGTATCATGCATTGTTGCTGAACGCCAAACCATTTGTAGCGGTTTTTGGCAATAAAATCATACACTGCATTTCTGATAAATGCCGGGATAATAATAAATCCATACAGTAATAACCATAGGCCACTAAGGTATCTACATACTTTTAGTGCAGCGGTTGATTTGGTATAGGCCTTGCCGTTTTCAATAAAAACAAAAGAGTTTAAATTATCTACCGGTAGTCCGTATTGAAGCAGCAACTCCCTGCCTGTATCGCTTTGCAGGGTAGTAAATTTTATTACTTTTTTTTTGTCGTTTCTGATAACCATATTCACGGTGGAGTTGCAAAAGTTGCAAATGCCATCAAATAGGATAATTTTATTTGTTTTTGTAATAATTAACTGCATCATTTTAAAAATATAAAATTACCTTAATTATCGGATCATTTTGTTTACCATATTTTATATTCCAATCGATCCGTTTGTGCAACAATTTCCTTCATTGCATCCTGAAGCAATGGATATTTAAAATTAAAGCCTGCTGCTGTAATTTTGGCAGGTATTACCCACCTGCTTTTTAGCACAAGTTCAGGCTCAGTTCCGATAATAATTGCACCAATTTTCAACATCCACTTATAAGCTGGCAAACCAAATTTTGTATGTGTAATGTTTCTTAGGGTTGCCATAAATGTTTCATTACTTACTGCATTTGGACTGCTGCAATTAAATGTTCCTTGCAGTTGAGTATGTTCAAATAAGTATTCCATCATCCTGCACACATCCTGCACATGCACCCAGCTGTACATCTGTTTGCCACTTCCTTGTTTTCCACCCAATCCAAATTTCAGCAGGTTAAAATAAGGAGTCATTACTCCTCCTTTTCCTAAAGTAATTGCCATACGTAAAGCAACCTTCCTTGTAAAGGATGTACGTTGTTCATAAAAAGTTTTTTCCCAAAGTTGGCATACTTGTACAGAAAAGTCATCTTTAAATTCAGTAAAACTTTCGTCTCTTGGCTCGATGGTTGCATTCGGATAAATAGTGGCAGAGGCTGCATTTATCCAAAGTACTGGTGGATTGGTAGCTTGCTTAATTGCATCAGCAATTACTTTTGTAGCATTGGTACGACTGTCAAATATTTCCTTTTTATTTTTTTTGTTATAACGGCAGTTTACAGATTTGCCTGCAAGATTTATCACCATATCTGCACCATCTATTTCATTCACCCATTCTCCCGTGCTTTTTCCATCCCATTGTACAAATCGGGTGTTTACTAAAACCTCAGGTAATAGTTTATTTTTCCCAAATAAATTATTGGATGTACAAGGTATTTGTCTGCCAATTATTACTATCAAATTATCTTTTCCAAAAAAATTACAAAGTGCCTGGCCAATAAAGCCACTGCCCCCCGCAAGTATTATTTTTTTATTTTTTAACATTGTTATGAGGTTTAAATTTTACTAGTTTATTTTTTCAAAACAGAACCTGACTGTAAATAATAAACTGGGTTAGTATATTATACTTTACAGGTGCGAATTTTATTAATAGTTATTTATTTTAAAATTGCCAACGGTCGCTGCATCTTTACAAATACTTCCTGGTAGCAGATATAAGTGTAATAAAAAGCCATGAAAGGTGCTGATAACAACAGTAAATACGTAAACCGAAATGCTGTTAAGATACCCGCAAGCACTAAACAACCGCAACAAACAGCAGCTAACCAATGATAATAATATCTTACAGAACCTTTTTTTGTAAAGCAATTATAATGGGTATGAAATAACATACTTGCAACCTGCCAGCCGCCGGTTAGGTAATAACCATATAAAGCTATTTTGAGTCCACAGGTTATGCCAGCTATTACACTGACTGCTATAAGTGCAAGGCTTATAGACAAGTCGTACATTTTTATCTTTTTCATAATTGTATATTTTATAATTTCAGAAAATAATGAAAATTAACTTGTAAATTAAAGCCGCAAAGCGGCTGTTTATTTACTTTATAAATAAGTGTTTAATAAAGGCTAACTATTTAAAAATCTTCATCATTCCACTCAAAAACCAGCTTTCGTCTGCCTTTATCATTACATCCAGCATCTGGTCTGCTTTTTTGCCAAATTTTCGAATTCCGGAGATGCTGTCAATAAACTGTTTTACGTTTTTATCTTTTTTATCGCCATCAATGTTTTCGAGCGTTGCCAGTAATTTCAACATGGGATCCAGTTCTCTTTTCTTTCGCTCCTTAATTATTTGTGTGGCAACTTTCCAGATATCTTTTTCGGCGCTGAAATATTCTTTGCGCTCTCCGGAAAGTAAAATTCTATCAACCAGGCCCCAGGTAATAAGATCACGAATGTTCATATTAACATTACCCCTGCTGATGTTAAGTTGTTCCATAATGTCGTCCTGGGTAAGCGGTTCTGCACTTACCATCAGCAGTGCGTGAATCTGCGCCATCGTTCTGTTAATGCCCCAATGCGTACCAAAGGCGCCCCAGCTGGCAATAAACTGTAGTTTAGCTTCTGTTAAATTCATATTCAAAAATGTACAACAAATATAAGCTTGTTTTTGAACTTTCAAAACAAATTGAAAACAAATGTTTTAATACGCAACACGTTTTTTTAAAATGCCTTAAAAAAAACAAGAGAAAAAGTTGTAATCCGAATGCAGGTTAAAACAAAAAAATTAAATCAGTTTAACGTTAAATTTCCCATCACTAATAATAATTGCCCTGCCATCCGGCCTGTAAGCAACTCCGCTAAAAGTACCTAGGCCAATATGGGTTGCATGTACATAACTATTAATTACAAAATGAAAAGGTTCGGAGGGTTTATTTATAAATATAAATGGAGCAAACGTGTGGTAATAATAAAAAGAATCTTTTGGAACTGTATAATCTGTTGTATCCCGGTTTAATTGATACGGACTGAGATAAATGGTAAAAATAATGCCGCTATCTTTTACGCAAGTGGTGGGTCCAAAAAAAGTAAAAGTACCCCGGTTGCCTAATACAATGGCTGTATCTATCCTTCCTCATAAAATGGTAGTATCAATTTTAAAACTCCAGGATGATTCCTTTAAAGTACTGTTGTTAGTGCAGTTGGCGCAGGGGGAGAATTCAGGTAAAACATGGCTCAGGCTATCTTTAACAGGAATGCTGTCTATTAAAGAATCTGCCGGTAAAACCATGGTAATACCACCTTCGTAACTGTACTCTTTTTCACAGGATGCAAAGCCAATCAGCATTAGTAAAAAAAGAAGAGAACTGTTATAAATTTTTTTATAAAACATTTTTTCATTAATTAATAGTAAGCCACCGGTAATTATAAATTTAAGTTACGGAAATTGAAGTATTGAATACTGGTTTGTTTCATTAACAGGCTTTATATTCACTTAATGAAATATAAATTGTTGGTGATTTCAATAATATGGTTAGCTACGCCTTCCTCATTTGGTCAAAATACTAAAGGCAACTTATTTATAATTGGTGGTGGCGAAAGCCCCTTATCTATGATGCAGATAATGATAGCTACGGCGCATGTGCAGCTGGATGTATTAACAGACGGGGATGTTTTTATGCTGGATTGAGAATAATTATTTTTGATAAAAAAATGTTGAAGAGTTTTTGGAGTAATTTGGATGAAAAATTAAAGATAAACAGATTTAAAAGAAATGGTATTCTATAGTTATTTTTTGCAAATAACCCCTTTTTTTTAGCGATAGCTTTTATAGTTAATCTGTATAAATATTGTTACCTAAATCGATGGAAAATAAAAATGAAAAATTACTTTTTACTATTTGCTGTTGTTGAGATAATTGCAAGTTGTTCGCCAAAACAAATGGAGTGGGTTGCTATTGGAGATTCTATAACTTATTTGAATGAACATTTAAATGAAACGGGTAACCGTGTTACAAAAGGGTACCTTACAAGGGTACAAGAAAAATTACCCAACATAGTCTACATCAACCAAGGTTACAACGGGTGGACTGCTGGTGATATTGCCAACAATATTGATAAGCTTAAACTTGAAAAGGCAGCTGTATATTCAGTTTTGCTTGGCACAAATGATTGGTGGCAGGGCCGGCCTATTGGGCAATTATCCGATTACCAAAACAATACAGGTAACCATACTTTCTATGGCAGTTACCGGATAATTTTGGATAAACTTAAAAGCCTGAATACAGCTGCCAAAATTATTCTTATGACCCCTTTGCAGCGTGCAGATTTTGTGTATGTAGGAGGTAGTACAAACAATGCCTGGGGCTCCTACAAAGACAAAGCAGGGCAATCACTTGCCGGCTTTGCAGATGCTATCAAAACCATTAGTAAATATGAAAAGGTTGAACTGCTGGATTTGTACAATGAAGGCAGTTTGAAAATCAGCAACCTGGTAAAATATAAACGCTTGAAAGATCCACAAACCGGTGTATATAAAAACTATTCGTATCCGGATTACATAGCTATTCCATTCAATCCTTTAACAGACGAATATCCATATCCTTTGGATGCAATTAATGTTACCTATGATGGGCTGCATCCTTCGGATAAAGGAAATGAAATTATTGCCGGACTGCTGGTTGAGATTTTGAAAAAGTTTTAATGATTTTTGCAGTGTTTCGATCTTTTGTAGGTTACGCACTAACTTCTTCGGAGGATTCGTTATTCAGGATATGTTGTTTCATGTAGTTTAAAGTCTATCAATTGTTAATGACCAGTAGAACAAATCCCAGTTCACCTTCTTTGCATCAGTAATTATTAGCAAAACAATCCTAACAAATCAGCAGATGTAATCGACAGCCTACTTCATTTTTTAATTCAAAGTATTGATGTAAGCCGTTTTTTGGGACCATATGTTTTGGCAAATATGAATAACAAAGCAACTCATAACGAAGTCCTGCGGCGGTGGGATTTTTATGCAGAAATTAAAATCTAATCATCCAATTAATATCAGGGTTTTGGCTAAACCCCAATACTGCCTGTATTTTTACAATACTATTGGTTTGGTCAATAGTATAATGAACAGCGTAGGGGAATTTTTTAACAACAGCAAAACGGACATCATCATATCTAAAAGAATTGTAAGCAGGCTTAAGTTTAAGGATATTAATGGCAGATAGTAAATTTTTTTTTTAACCTGAAGCCAAGCCCATCCGCAAGACTGTTATAATAATCAACTATCTGTTTTATTTCTTGTAATGCTTCTGGTGCATATTTAATAGAAAATTTTGGCATTACATGGCATTTATCATTTTCAAAGCTTCGGCTTCACTAATCAATAGTTCAGGGTTTTTATTATATTTTTTAATCCGCTGTCTTACCAGTTTTTTATGTTCTTCCGGAATATTATCAGTGTATTGTTCCTGCTCTAATAAATGAATCAATTGTATCTTATCTTTTAAAGGAAGTTGTTGGGCAAGATCGAAAACCTGTTTAGTTCTTATTGGCAGGGCTGTCCTTGAAGTGTTTGGCATGAGAATTTTATTATAAAATTGTTTGTAATTTATTTATAGGAAATAAGTTTGTGAGTTCGATTTTAAGTAATTTTTTAATTGATGAATTTTCTCATTTCTTTTTTACCAGCCATAATAATCCAATCTCCTTGCTAAGGTCTTGTCATTGCATTAAATTAAGAAAATTCCCTGTAATAAAGGAAATGAAATGATTGCCGAAATGTTGGTTGAGATTATGAAAAAGTTTTGATGGTTTTTTGTATTCTTTGGATAAAGCTCAATAATGATAAAA